>JAYTRP010000153.1:0-18336 GCA_043746145.1 Hyphomicrobiales bacterium
AAACGCTTGCCCGTGGCAAAGACGGCGTCGACCTTCTCGTAAAGGCCTTGGCCTTCGATGTCGGGCAGCGCCTCGCGCAGCGTCTTGCCGAGGAAATCCTTGCGACCGATCAGGCTGGCATAGGATTCATTCCCAAATTCAAAAACGTGTGTTGGGCCTGTTAAAATACAGACCCAACCCGGGGTATGGTTAAATAACTGTCGCAGCCGTTCGGCCTGCGTGGCGACGCTCCGCTCGGCCAGCACGCGGCGCGTGGTCTCGACGACAGTGACCAGCACGCCGGCAATCACGCCCTCGTCGTCACATAACCCGCTATAAGCCAAGTCGAACCAAGCGTCCTCGGGGATGCCGAGCCGCTGGATCGTCAGTAGCTGGTCCTTAAAAGCGCGCGCCTCGCCGCGCATGACCGCAGCGTAGATCGGCTCATTGAATTGCCAAACCTCGGGCCAACATTCGCGTGTCGGCTGGCCGAGTGCGCGGGGATGTAGAGGTCCAGCGATCGCGGCATATTCCGCATTGTAGAGCTGAATGAGGTCCGAACCCCAAAGCACTGTCATCGCGGTTGGCGAGGACAGAACCAAATCGACCGTAGTGCGCAGACTGATTGGCCAATCCCGGATCGGTCCAAGCTCTGTGTCCGACCAATCCCTCGCGAGGATCAGCGCGCCAATTTCACCGCCGTTAGCGAGAAAACCGCGCCGGGGGAGAGTTGTGTTTGTCGTGGATGCGCTGTCGATCATGCCGCCCGCCTGACTATTGCGCACGGCATAACGCAAGGGACCGTCACGCCGCCCAACCCGGTGGGGCAACGCCTTCGGTCGGCGCTGTGGCGCGGCTGCATCGCAGCATAGTCCACACGGCGTGTTTATGCCACGGTGGGCGGACGTTCTGGGTTAGAGCTTGGCGGCTCGCGCGATCGAGGCCGCCGTGTAGGGCTTTTTGATGATCGGCACGTCGCTCAGCCCCACCGGAAAGGCAATCTCGTCGCCATAGCCTGTCGCGAACACCAACGGCACGCCGAGTTCCCGTAGTCGGGAGGCAATCGCGAAGCTGGTTTCGCGCCCCAGATTGACATCGACCACCGCGAATGTCGGGGTCTCGCGATCGATAATCCGCATCGCGTCTTTGCTGCTGCTTGCAACATTGACCCGGCTCGCGCCAAGCGAGATGAGCATCTGCTCGGCGTCGAGCGCGATGATCATGTTGTCTTCAACCAACAACACCGTACCCGATAGCCGCGCTGTGGCTTTGACGACCGATCTATTTTCGAAAATCTGCGCCTCTGGTTCTCCTTGAACGACATAGTCCGAGGGCAAGGTGAACCGGGCTATCAGGCCCTCGGCGAGATAGTTAACGCTCGCTTCGCCTTTCAATTCGTGCGGCACGGACCGCTCGATAATGGTCGAGCCGAAGCCCCGGCGGGTGGGCGCCCGCACCATCGGCCCTCCCGTTTCGCTCCAGGCGATTGTCAGATCACCAGACGCATCCACGCTCCAGTCAATCGACACCTGTCCCACAGGCGTGCTCAGCGCGCCGTATTTGACGGAGTTGGTCAAGAGTTCGTGGATCACCAACGCCAACGTTGTGAACGCCTCGGGCTTGAGCAGGATGGAAGGACCGTTAACCCGCAGTCTGTCAGGCGCTGAGCTGATGTAAGGTTCAGCTTCGGTCGCCACGAGCGAAGCCAGCGACGCAGGGCCCCAGTTGTCAGCCGTGATCTGATTGTGAGCGCGCGCCAACGCCTGGACACGTCCGCCAAGCACTTCCGAAAACGTCCCTACGTCTTCCGCCGTCGCCCTGCCCTGCGATACGAGGCCATTGACGAGACCAAGAATATTGCGAACCCGGTGATTCAACTCACCAATCAGAACATCCTGTTTTTCCGTGATAATACGGCGTTCGCTATCCGCCACATTGGTCAAGCGCAGAACAACGTCGAGCAAGGTTATCCTGAGGGCTTCAGCGGCATGTTGCTCCGCCTCGGTCCAGGGCGCGGATTGCCCCCTGACGATCTCTTGCCAAGCCTCGAAACTCTTGCGCGGCGTCAGCCGGCTGTCGTCGCCCGCCACCGGGACCGGCTTCTCCGGCTTGCCGGCCCAAATGACCTTGCGGGCGAGTTCTTTTCGAAAAAAGATCAGGTAGTCCCCGGGAACCCGTGAGATCGGAATGGCGAGAACGCCCACCGCGCGGTCCGACCAAGCGCTGGCCGCCCCATACGCCTTGCCGATCTCCGCATTGGCGTAAGCTTGGTCCCCAGCGGCGATGTTCAGGAAATTCGCCAATCCTTTGAGAGCTGCGCCGTCCGGCGTGTCGCCCTTCAGTGTGGCGCGCCCGCCAAGCCAGACTCCAATGCCGTCGCACGGTAAGAGTTCGCTCATTTTATCGGCCAGCGCAGCAATGTTGTCGGCCACCGACGCCGCGGGCGAGATCGCCGCCAAGACCTGATTGTGCATCAGCCGCGTCCGCACCTGATAGGCGACATCTTCCTCGCGCTCGCGGCTTTCGATCAGCAACGCGAACATCTGCACGAACAATTCAGCCGCGGTCCGCCGCTCGAACCCGACGTGGCGCGCAGCCCCATGGTGGCAGGCGATCATTCCCCACAGTTTACCTCGTCGCACGATCGAGATCGACATCGAGCCTTGAACGCCCATGTTGCGCAGATATTGCAGATGCAAGGGCGACACGGTGCGCAACCCGCTACTCGAAAGATCGAGCGGCGCGCCGTTTGCATCAAGCTCGGGGACGATCGGGACCGGCGCCGCATCGACGTCCGCAATCAGCCGTAGCAGGCTGCGCTCAAACAACGCGCGGGCCTGCCGAGGAATGTCCGTCGCGGGATATCGAAGGCCCAGATAGGGCTCAAGCGGACCGCTCAGACTTTCGGCGATGACCTCGCCCGACCCGTCGGGGTGAAACCGGTAGACCATGACACGGTCGAAGCCGGTCATCGCGCGGACTTGGCGCGCCGCCTCGTTTGTCAGATCCGCGAAATTCGACGCTTGCTCCAGGCGCGCGATCATCGAACGAACCAGGACGCCAGCCGTCATGTCGGCTTGCGGTTCGCTTCGCTCACCCTCGATCACGATCGATCCGCCAGAAACGTATAGGGCGAGATCGACCAGCGGACCCTTGTCTTGCAGTGGACCCTTGTCTTGCAGTGGACCACTGTCTTGCAACTGTAAGCCGAACGCCCGCTCGACGGCTGCGGGCCCGCGGATCATCGCCACGTGATTGCGAATCGCGTGAAGGGCGCCAGCGTTGACAACGTCGCGCAGTCTGCAACCCAGCAACGCTTCTGGCAAACGGCCGAGATAGGCTTGGATGTTCTCCGACACACGCAGAACGACCAGATCCTCGGAAATCTCGATGAGAAAACCAATGGGCTGGATACTTCCGAGCAGGTGGATCGCCTCTCGGTCACAGGTCGTCAACGGGGTCGAAGGCGCCTTGTCGATATCCAGATCAGTTGAAAGCACAGTCTGTCCTCCACGCGTCACGCAAGGGCGCTCTGGCCGCACGAACAAATATTTCGGATGTTTGTAAGGCGTTGTCGCGCTTAGCCGACGCCAGCGCAGTTGACCCGATCGCGGCGGGAACTTTCACGCCGTGAAAAACTCCAGCCATACGTTCATCGCCGCCGCATGCAGCGCCCGGTATGTTCGCCAGCGTTCAAATCCTCGATGTCACGCAATCTGGGCGTGAACCGAAGGGTACGGAGAAACGCCCTTCGTCATCATATTGACTAACCGAATCCGGTATATTTGGCAACTCTGCGGGAATTGCGACGGCGCTGAATCGTTCGTCGATAACGCTACAACCTCGTTGGTCGGGCGAGAGATTTTGCAGCGACGCGGCTCGATGGGCGCCAAGGCATGGCATCCCAACGATTATTGGTAAGCTGGCTAAATGGAAATTTAGGGTCGGCGCCGATTTTGGCGCTCGCATCTGCGGCGGCTGCTCCGATATACAGGTCATGCCTCGACCCTGGATCCGCTGCACGGCGCTGGCCATTCCATCCGCGCTCGGCTGGGCGGAGGGCGCAGCGATTGTCGAGCGTGCAGCTTCCCTGGGGGCGGGGGTGGTTCGGCTGCGTTCCGACAGGCTGTCTGGATTGCCTGAAGCCTAGCGCGATGCAAAGCGCACGCTTGCCGTCATTGCAGCCAGTACTAGCCGGCGCCGGCTGCAGCCCATCCCTCCCTCCGCCGATTGGCGTTTCGAGCTAGCGGAGGGTTGCCCGGCGCATTGCTTTTATTGCTACCTCGCCGGTTCGCTCGCGGGGCCGCCAATCATTCGCGCCTACGCCAATCTGCCGGAGATCCCGGCCGAACTGCCACCGGCAGTCGGGCACGGCGCGGTCACTTCCGCCTCGACGACCCGAGCGCAAGAGGGCATTACTTTTGAATGCTCCTGCTACTCCGATCCGCTTGCGCTCAAGCGCCTCACGGGCCATTTGCCTAGCTGCATAACCCGATTTGGCGAATGGGACGCGCCGGTGCAGCTTCGGTTTACGACAAAGTTCGACGCCGTTGGTCCCCTGCTGGGCTTGCCGCACAACGGCCGCACGCGGGTGCGGTTCTGGGTCAACTCGCGCACAGCGGAGCGGCACGAAGGCGGCGCGCCGCGGATGCCGCAGCGTTTGGCGGCCCTGCGCGCGATGGCCTTGGAGGGCTACCCCGTGGGTCTGACGGTCGCGCCGATAACGCGCTTACCTAACTGGACGCAAGAATACGACCAGTTGTTTGCAGACGTTGCTGAATCGCTGAAAGATACGCCCGGCGTGAATTTGACGATCGAGCTCATCACGCATCGGTTCAGCCCGAAGTCGAAGGACATTCTGGCTGGATGGTGCCCCGGCAGCCCGTTGGGGATGGACGAGGCGCAGCGGAGCCGAAAGACGACCAAATTCGGTTCTGTCAAATACGTGTTTCCGCGCGCTGAAATGTTGACCATGCGTACAGCCATCGAGGCGTCGATTACACGACGGTTGCCGGGCGCCAAGGTCCTGTATTGGACATAACGGCCAAGGCGCCTTCGCCAATGTACGCCGGAGGACTTCAGTCACGCGAGTTGAACTTTCACTGATTAGTGTGGAGGGGCCGAAAAAACCTGCTCTTTTAGCGCGAGACTTGCGGCAGACCGTAAGCCTACGATGCGCGGGGTTTCGCGCACGGGTCCGGAGAAACGGACCGGAGGATCGAGGCGATGCTGTTAGCCATCCGCCAGCGTTTATCCGCGGAGATCATTTGTCTGGCCGCTTTGGGCCTCGTTGTCCTGGGCGTGAGCGTCTTCGAGTGTATCTGGGCATTCAGCGTCCCAATGGCGGGGCGGACAAATTTAGCCAAGGTCCACGCCACTTGGTCCGCTCCGGTTTCTCCCGCGTGGGTGTCCAATCCCAGCCGCGCGGAGACGCGATTGGACACTCCCGTTCTTGCGGACACGTCCTCGGATCCGCCCGATCAAACCGTCGCCGCCCCGCAAAGCGAACCTGACGCGGCGCCTACCACAATTCGTCCCGCAGCCCTGCCCAAGCTTGCCCCTTTAGTGGCCCCGCCTTTGCCGCCTGTTCGTCCCGTCGAGACCGCCTCGTTGGAAAATCCGCCCGTGCCTATGTCTCGCCGGGAAGCGGAAGGCGTAAAATCCACCTTTGACAAAATGCTGCATGCGAATCCTAATAGTGGAAGCGCCCTCGCCTCTTTGCTTCCTGACAGCAGCTTTGCCGAACTTTCGACCCGCTACGGTCAATTTACCGCAGTCTATGATCTCTCGGCGCACACGGTCTACCTGCCTAACGGAGTGCGGCTGGAAGCTCATTCGGGGCTCGGCGACCGCTTAGACAATCCCAGCTATGTCGACGAGCCGGATCGGGGAGCGACGCCGCCCCATCTCTACGAACTCACGGCGCGCGAAAGCCTTTTCCACGGTGTGCAGGCGCTGCGACTGAATCCAGTCGGCGGCGCGGGCGAAATCTTCGGCCGCGCGGGCCTTCTCGCCCACACCTACATGCTTGGACTGAACGGCGATTCCAACGGATGCGTGTCGTTCAAGGATTACGAAGCCTTCCTGCAGGCGTTCCAAGCCGGAATTGTAAAGCGCCTGGCGGTTGTGGCGCGCCTTTACTGAAAGCTTGCGACTTCGCTTTGATCGCGCGTTTTCCAAAGAGCCTGCAAAGCCCGGCTTTACTCGCCGATGCTCTCGAGCAATCGCGCCGCCTGCGGTTTTAGGTCGTTGCATTTTAGTTCGCGGACAAATCTTCGCGTAGCTTCCAGGTTCGGGTTAGCGCGAAGGCGAGTCAGCTCCTCGGCATCGTGATTGCACGCCGTGGGCGCATCTAAAAGCGCCGGACCTGCCGCGACGGCGGCCGTCTGCTCTGGCCGATGGTCGACCGAGTCAAGCCCGAGGCTCTCCATGAAACGCTTTACCTGGGGGCGCAACGCTTCGCAGGCGAGATCGCGCGCAAAGCTGGCGAGCAGTTCGGCATCTGGATTGAGACGCAATTGAGCGAGCCTCGCCTCGTCGGTCCGACAAGTCTGTTCCGGCGAAGGCGAAGGCGTCCCCACCGCCGTGCTCTTACTCAGTAAGGCTTGACGATCATCTGTGCTCTGACCGGTTTTGCGAACTCCCTGTCGGGCGTCGGCAAGGGCTTTCTCGCTCGCAGACTGGGCTTTCTCGCTCGCAGACTGGGCTTTCGCGTCGGCAGGCTGGGATTTCTCGCTGGCAAGCTTCTGAGATTCAGGCGTTGCGCGACCGCCGGGCGTCAGCTTGTCGAGTTGCGCGCGGGCAAGACTGGCGTAGTAACCGGAATTATAAGCCGCGAGAAAAGCCCGCCAGCCATCTGCCGAACCAACGCGCTCAGCCATCGCGTAATCCGTCGCAATGGAATCATTGGACTGCAGGGTCGAGGCCGCAGGGGCAGGAACCAGAGAAATGACGCCGCCGCCGAGCGAGCCATAGACGAACGGCTCCTGCAGGCCGCCAGTGTCCGCCATGACGTCGTCGGGAACTTTGCCCAGGGCGATTCTGATATCCAGCCCCGGCTGAGCGATATATTTTACGAGCGCCGTCGTGAACGGGCTGTTGGCGCTGGTGCCGTCGAAGGAAACCGACCCTGACTTTGCTGCGTAAGCGATCAAGCTATCCGAACCCGTCGGGACCACCCCGATCAACCGACTTGAAATAGCGCGCGTGGCGATAGTTCGCGTCGCGGAGCGAAGAAAAGGATTATCGCGGCAAGCGTCGAGGATGATCAGGCTAAATTTGTGAGCGGACCGGCTCGCCTCGATGATGCGATCCAGAGCGATCGTCTCATCCTGCACATCGTAATCGCTCGCCAGCCGAGCGTCGACCGGAATGAGATAGTTTACCCCGCCGATTTCAAATCCATGCCCGGAGTAAAAAACTACCGTGATGTCGGCGTTTGACGCCGCGGTAAGAAATTCTCGGATCGCCCGCTTGAACTCAACAACGCCGACGTCGCGCCGCAACTCGACCACGTCAAAACCTGCTTTGGTCAAGAGCGCGCCGATTGCGTTCGCGTCATTGACCGTGTTGGGCAGCTTGTCGGCAAATTCGTATTTGGAATTGCCGACGACGAGCGCGACCCGTCGCTCGGCCAAGGCGTGGCCTGAAACGACCAACCCAAGCGCCTGCACGAATATGACAGCCAGGATTAGACGAAGAAGATTCCGCATACGCTCTCCGACCCGCCACACCCGCGGCCGATCATGCTACACGTTTTTACACTATTATCGTTTCATCGGCCAATACCGCGTCCCATCGAAGTCACTTTATATCGCGCGCTACTCGAAATCCATTGGCGTAATAGCGGACGTCTTCATCGTAACGGAACCGCGACGCGGATCGCACCGCGTTCGCCTTGCTTGCAAACGACCCTCCGCGCAGCACATGCAACGTGCAGTCCCCGCTCATCCAAGCCGATCCGTCGTGGGGAGCCCCGCGATAGGAAACGTTCCAGCAATCCTGCACCCATTCCGCGGCATTGCCGGCCGTATTATAAAGCCCGAAAGCGTTTGGGCGGAACGAGCCCGTGGGGACGGTCTGGCGCGTGCCGCCGGCGGGACCACATTCCAGGCAATCGGCGCGCTGGGAACCAATGTCGCGCCCCCACCAATAGGATGAGTTCGTGCCCCCGCGCGCGGCATATTCCCACTCCGCTTCGCTCGGTAGCCGGTAAGTCTGAGATGTCTTCTGCGAAAGCCAGGCGACGAACTGCATAGCGTCGTCCCAGCTAACGTCGATGACCGGCCGGTCGCCGCGTCCCCACCCGTGATCGCCCGGGTTATATTTGCAGGACCCCGCCACTACGCATTGATCCCACTCGGCAAACGTCACTTCGCGGCGGCCGATCGCGAAGGGTTTGGCGACGGCGACACGGTGCTGTGGGGTTTCAGCGCCGTTCTCGGACGACCCCATGTCAAATTCGCCTGCCGGGATCACGACCATCTCCGAGCATTCCGCGCAATCGCGAAACACTTCCCCCGGTTCAGGAGATTTCGGCGCCTGCGCGTATGAACTTCCGCCCACGGCGAAAAACGCCAAAGCGACCAGCAAGACTACTTTACGTTGGCTCACTTTAAATCCCGCGTTATTTCCAAAGGCGTCAATCATTATGGCGCGGTTCAAGGGATGAGAACAGGCGAGGACGATCGTTCCCGCCCACGACCACGCTGTGCTTGCTTTGCCGAGTTCGTCAGTATCCAAGCGTTCCCCAGTCTGCAGCCTCAACACGCTTAACAAGCGCCGAGACAAATCGGAACAGCTTTACAATTTCGCGTAGAAGGTTATTTCTTGTTTGGGGTAAAAACGTTTGGCCTTTCCTGGCCGGCAAAGCCGTCCTATCTGGCGACGGACGCCTTTGACGGCGGGAATATAAAGTCGTCGTTTTGGATGGTGCGTGCCGGGGGGACAGGTTATGAAGACGATCGTTGCCGCGATGTTCGCGCTCCTCATGACGTTGGCGACCAATCAATTTGCGTCAGCTCAAACAGGCGGCCCAAGTCCGTCGCCTCAGGGCGCCAGAGAATATTTCGTCGACCTGAAAGACGGCGCGACGATTGGTACCAAGACCACCATTCATTTTGGATTGCACGGCATGGGCGTCGCTCCGGCCGGGTCCGACAAAGCCAATTCCGGTCATCATCATCTGCTGATCGACACGGAACTGCCTCCGCTGGATCAACCTATCCCCAGCGACGAGAACCATCTGCACTTCGGCGCGGGCCAGACCGAAACGGAATTGACGCTGACGCCCGGCCCGCACACGCTCCAACTCCTGTTCGGCGACAAGAACCACGTTCCTCAGTCGCCGCCGGTCATGTCGGAACTTGTCCATGTAACGGTCAGCGAT
The DNA here is from genome assembly GCA_043746145.1 of Hyphomicrobiales bacterium. Lineage (GTDB taxonomy): Bacteria > Pseudomonadota > Alphaproteobacteria > Rhizobiales > Beijerinckiaceae > Roseiarcus. The sequence continues at coordinate 9,368 of JAYTRP010000153.1, forward strand.
ACGCCCGTCGCCGCTCCCGCTCCGGTCGCCGCCGCGGTTCCCGCGACCACCGCAGGACGCCACAAGTCGCCTCCAGGCGCGAAAGTCTATATCGTATCGCCGGCCGACGGCGCTTACGTGCCGCGCACGCTCACCGTCCGATTTGGCCTCGTCAATATGGGCGTTGCGCCTGCTGGCTTCGAAAAGGCCAATTCGGGGCATCATCATCTACTGATCGATACGCCGCTACCGCCGCTCGACCAGCCAATTCCAAGCGACGAGAACCATCTTCACTTTGGAGCGGGACAGACCGAGGCGACAGTCACTCTGACTCCAGGCAAGCATACGCTGCAGTTATTGCTCGGCGACGCCAATCATGTCCCGCACGATCCGGCAGTCTTCTCCACGCCGATCACGGTGATCGTGGGAACCCCTCCCGCTCGCCCTGCGGTGCGCCACTTGCCTCACCACCATCACGCCCCGTGGTGGCGGCAAGCCCGATAACATCGGGGGTTGATGAGGGCGCGATGTTTCTCCCTCGTCGCCAATCGTGGGGTATAGGAAGTTTTTAAATTTTATGAGTAGAATGCGCTGTCGTTTTGCAGCGGCTGAAAGTGCGCGCTTCTCGCATAGTGAGACGGGTCGAACGGCTCTGCAGCGTTCGGCGGTCAGCACGAAACCGAGCAGAAGCGACCAGCCCTTTTCCTGGGGCGGGAGGCGACCGAGGTGGCTCCGGAGACGCTCAGTTGGCCTTGCGGCTGAGGTGAAAGCACGGGATAATGCACCGACGTGAATGGACTACGAGCTAGTCGATGACGCTTCGGCTTTCGATTGAAAACCTGGATCGCTTGCCTGACGGCGGGCCGATGTTCTTTGAGGTGAAGGGACGCGGTTTCGACTTGGGGCGCGATGCGTATCTCGATTGGACCTTGCCCGATCCCACGCGACACATCTCTGGAAAACATTGCGAGATACGCTTTCGCGACGGAGGCTACTGGCTCCACGATGTCTCGACCAACGGCACTTTCATCAACGGCGCCCCGTTTCGGCTCGATGCTCCTTATCTCTTGCACGACAGCGACCGCCTAAGCATCGGCGCCTATATCGTCGCGGTCGCCGTGCAGGGCGAGGCGTCGGCGCCGGCCCCGGCGATAGCTCCTTCCGCGGCTGTGCCGGAGGATATTTGGGGCGCACGCGGCGACGCAGCGGCGCCAGACGACCGTCGCGCGTACCGGCCTCGCACACCAAATTCCAGGCCGGTTGAGTTTCTCGATTTCGCTGCGCCGATAGCCTCGTCAGGACCTATCCCCGAGGCATTCGCGACGCCGGCGCCCCCGGCGGATGACGACTGGCTGAGCACGCTCCCGCCCCCCGCCCGCATCGTGCAGGACACCGCCCCTGCGCCCGTCCCGACGCCGCGTCGGCAAACGCCGACCCGGCCCGCCCCGATCGTGGCGCCGCTGGAGATCCCGAGCGCTCCACCGCCCGAGGCTCGTCTTGTGGACCCTCGCCCTGTAGACCCTCGCCCGGTGGACGCGACGGCGCCTCCTACCTCGCCCGACACTGGCCCGGCAGCCGCCTCGGCGTCTGCGTTGATCGCGCGCATCGCCGCGGCGGCTGGGATCGACGAGCGTGCGATCGCAGAACGCGATCCGCTCGCGTTGGCGGACGAGATAGGCGCGGCGCTCAAAATCACCGCGCAAAATCTCGCTCAGTTGTTGCGCTCGCGCGCGGAGACCAAGAGCCTGTTTCGATCGTCGAGCCAAACGATGATCCGCGCAGCCGACAACAACCCGCTTAAATTCACGGCCGAAGCGGAAGAGGCGCTCGCTATCATCTTCGGACGTCCTACACGCGGATACCTTGGCGGACGTGAAACGCTCGAGCAGAGTTTCGCGGATATTAAAGCGCACCAGATTCTCACGTTCGGCGCCATACAGGGCGCGCTCGAGGCGCTGTTTGACGACCTCGCTCCGGAAAAGATCGATCGCTCCGTCCAACCCGAACGTGGCCTGGGGGCGCTGGTCGCATCCCGTAAGGCAAAGCTTTGGGACGTCTACATCGAGCGCTGGCGGGCCAAGACCAAGCGCTCCGATGGTCGCTTGAATGAAGCGTTCATGTCATTGTTCGCTGAAGCCTACGACCGTCTGCAGAACAAGGGCGGTTGAGCGGAGGCGCTGTCGGGACGGCGCGGATCCGCGGCCGACGGGCCGGGGACAAGAAAGGTCGTCGATGTCGTGGAACGCCAAAGTTCATTGGACCGAAGGGCTGTTCCTTCGCCCCCATCATTTCCAGCAGGCCGACCGATACGTGGAAAGCGCAATCGAGAGCCGAACGCGCTTTGTGACGCCTTATCCCTGGGGTTTTTCAGCGTTTGAGATCGATCTCGATCTCGCGCAACAGAGCAAGTTTGGACTACGGCGTGCGGCGGGCGTGATGCCCGACGGCGGTCTGTTCGATTTTCCTGGCGAGAGCCCCGCCCCGGCAGCCGTTCTCGTTCCCGAAGCTGCCGCTGGACAATTGATCTGGCTATCGATGCCGGCGAGAGCCGAGAATTCGCGCGAGGTCAGTTCAGACGGCGCGGAAAACGCGGCGCGTTATGTCGCGGGTTCTGAAACCATTGTCGATTCGACCTCGCATCTGCGCATCGAGGAAGAAATCGAGGTCGCCTATCCCAGGCTGGCCTATGAAATCCGCAAGACGGCCAGGCCAGGTTATGTCGCCCTCCCCGTGGCCCGGATCGTCGAGGTTCACGATCGCACGGTGGTGCTGGACGAAAAGTTCGCGCCGCCTGTGCTTGTTTGCGCCGCGCATCCCACGATCGAGGGTTGGCTGGATCGTGTGATTGGTTGGATCAACGCCAAGCTCGACGAACTCGCGCGCTACGCCAGCGACGTCACGGCCGGAGGAGGCCTGCAAAGCGCGGATTATTTGATGCTTCAGATGCTGAACGGCAAGATTACCGCACTGAAGCACTTTCGCGACTCCCGCTATGTCCATCCCGAGCGCCTGTTTGAAGAATTTCTGCGTATAGCCGGAGAGCTGGCGACCTTCGCCACGCAGGAACGTCGCGCGCGCGAATACGGCGCTTACAATCACGACGACCTCGAGGTGACTTTCGCGCCCCTGCTGCGCGACATTCAAGACTTCCTCAGCGCCCGTCTGGATAGGCGCGCTATCCGGTTGGAGCTTATCGAGAAGGCGGCCAACGCCTATATCTCGCCCATCAAGGATCGCACGTTGTTCCGGAGCGCCACGCTGGTGCTCGAGGTGTGGGCTCGTCGGCCTTTGACGGAAATCCAGCAAAATCTGCCGGCTTTCCTCAAGGTCGGGCCGAACACAAAGATGAACGAGATCGTGAATGCGCATCTGCCCGGCATCGTGCTGGTTCATCTGCCCACGCCGCCGCCGCAAATCCGCGCGATATCGGATCACGTCTATTTCTATTTCGATCGCAACTCGCCATTGTGGCCGGAGTTTAGCGTAGCCAGCTCGATTGGAATGCATTTCGCGGGCGATTGGCCCGAATTAGAGATGGAGCTCTGGGCGGTCCGGGAAGATAGACGATGACCGACCCCGACGATCCATTCGGTCGTCGCGATCGGACGATCATCCGGCCCAATCCTGGGGGCCGACGCCCTAACACGCCCGCGACCCCCCCCCCCGCCGAGCCGCCGCCCAAGTACACCCCACAGTCCCCCTACGTATCGCCTCCTCAGGCTGCGCCACGAGCCGATTGGGACGTGACGCCAGCCTCTGCGCCCGTCAATCCCTATCTGCAAGCGAGCGCGGCGGCGCAGCCAATGACGCCGGCGCCGATGACGCCGCATGTCTCGGTCGATCTGCTGACGACGACGGCGAGTCCACTGCTACGCGCGTCGGCCTCTCTGCTGTTGCTGCTGGGGCGGCTGAGTTCCTCGCTTTCGCGAGCGCGAGCGGGACAATTGATGGATCAGGTCGCTCAGGCCATCCAGCAATTCGAGATTAAAGCGCGCGCCACCGCCGCCCCCGCCGATCAGATCGTCACGGCGAAATATGCTTTGGCGGCGACCGCCGACGATATTGTGCAAAACTTGCCTAGCGAGGACCGCGCGGTCTGGACGCAATACAGCATGCTGGTTCGCTTTTTTGGCGAGCGGACCGGCGGCGTAAAGTTCTTTCAGGAACTCGATCGCGCCAAGCAGAACCCTGCCGTCAACCTCGGCCTGCTCGAACTGATGCACGCCTGCCTCAGCCTCGGGTTTGAGGGAGTCTATCGCGCCTCGGGGGGCGCGGGCTCGCTGCAGGGCGTGCGGCGCGATCTCTACGAGACCATTCGGCGCGCCACCCCAAAGACGATCGAGGAACTCTCGCCGCACTGGCGCGGCCAGAACATCGCCATTGCCGGCAGCCGGTTCCAGGTTCCGATCTGGAGCGTCGCCGCCGCCGCCGCCGCGATCCTGTTCATTGTTTACATCATCCTGCGAAATCTGCTCAGCACCGGGGCCGAGGCGCTCGCCCTGAAAATGTCGCAGGTCCATCCCGCCGGCGAAATCCTTATTGCGCGCGCGGCTCCTGTCGAGCCGCCACCAAAAGCAAAACCCCGAAACTCGACGCAGCTCGATCGTATTCGCGCCGTGCTCGCCAAGGAGATCCTGGCGGGTCAGGTGGACGCCGATCAGAACACGAGCACAATCTTCATCCGCATTGGCAGCAGCGTGCTTTTTTCGAAAGGCGGCGCCACGGTCAGTGACAGCTTCATTCCAACCGGCAAGAAAATCGCGGCGTCGCTCGATACGGAGCCGGGAGAGATTCATGTCGACGGCTATACGGACTCGGACCCGATCCCTCGCGGCGTCCTGGCTTTCGCATCGAATTTCGAGCTTTCGCTGGCGAGGGCCAAGGTTGTCGCCGCATTTCTGAAACCTCATCTGGGGCAGCCCGACCGGATCGTGGTCTCCGGAAAAGGCGCGGACAATCCCGTCGCCCCGAACGACATCGAGGCGAATAAAGCCAAGAACCGGCGTGTTGAGATTTCCATCCCACGCGCAGATTGAGAGAGCTCGCTTCGTGATTTTGATGTTGAGACAGGGATCTGAAATTTCATGACTTGGGTCGCCTGGCTCTGGATTGCGCTCAGCCTGCTAGCCGCGCTCGTGTTCAGCGTGCTCGTGTGGTTCGCCGGTCCCGTGATTTTTATCGGCGACGCGCAACCGTTCGAAGGCGTCTTCGTTCGTGTGACGATCATTTTGATCGTCTGGTTGATTATCGGCGGCGCGATCGTCTGGCGCGTCGTTAAGCGTCGTCGCGCGGCCGCTGCGCTCGAAAAGGCGATGACCGAAGCGGCGGTCGACGACAGCGATGCGCCGATCCTGAAAGAACGGATGGAGGATGCGCTCGATACTCTCAGGCGCACCAGCAAATCGACCACCGGCGCGCTCTACGACCTGCCCTGGTATCTTATCATTGGTCCGCCCGGCGCGGGGAAAACGACCGCGCTCATCAACTCCGGGCTGAAATTTCCGCTCGCGGGCGATACCGCGGCGCGAGCTATCAAGGGCGTCGGGGGAACGCGCTATTGCGATTGGTGGTTCACCGATGAGGCGGTGCTGATCGATACGGCGGGCCGCTACACGACGCAGGACTCGGACGCGAAGGTCGACCGGAAGAGCTGGCTTTTCTTTCTCGACGTACTCAAAACCACCCGGCCTCGCCAACCCATTAACGGCGTGATCGTCGCCATCAGCATTACCGACGTGATGAACCTGTCGTCGGCTGAACTGGGGGCGCATGCGGCCGCAATTCGCAAACGCCTGAACGAGTTGCACGAGGTGCTAAAGATCAGTTTCCCAGTCTATGTGATCTTCACGAAAATGGACTTGCTGGTCGGATTCAACCAGTATTTCGCCGATCTGGATGAGAATAAACGCCGATCCGTCTGGGGCGCCACATTCCAGACGGGCGACAAGAAGGCCAATCACGTCGGAAAGGTTCCGGAAGAGACGGACCTGCTCATTCAGCGAATTTTCGAGCGCATGCCCGAGCGCCTGCAGGACGAACCGGACTTGCGCGCTCGCGCCCTCCTTTTTGGCCTTCCCGCCCAGCTCAACGCCATCCGCGCCCCTGTGGCGGAGTTGCTGAACAGCGTGTTCGAGCCAACCCGGTATCAGACGGCCGCTACGCTGCGGGGGTTCTATTTCACCTCGGGGACGCAGGAAGGAACGCCGTTCGACGCGGTAATCGGAGCTTTGCAAAGGAGCTTTGGCGTCGAAAGTCTGGCCGCGGCCGCCTATTCCGGCATGGGCCGGAGCTATTTCCAGTACGACCTCTTCACCAAGGTGATCTTTGGCGAGGCGGGCTGGGTCTCCACCAATCTTGCAGCGGTTCGAAGATCATTCGTGTTGCGAGCCGCCGCGTTCACCGTGGTGGCGATTGCAACGGTCGGAATTCTCGGCTTGTGGCAGATCAGCTACAGGCGCAACGCCGAACTGATCGCGGCGACCCAAAGCGGCGTCGACGCTTACGCGGCCTCGGCCGCCCCGTTGATCCAACAGACAAGCGTGACCAGTCCGGATCTGCAGGCGGTGTACGAAGTCATCAACGCACTGCCGGAATTGCCCGCGGGCTACGCGCATCGCCATGAATCGGCGCCGGTGGCGGCGACCTTTGGACTGAACGAACGTCCGCGAGTTCTGAGCGCATCGGAATTGATCTACCAGCAGTCCCTGGAACGCCTTCTGCGCCCGCGGCTTGTTCTCGGACTCGAACAGCAGATTCAAAAGTCGATCAACGATCCCGCCTTCGTCTACGAAGCGCTAAAAGTCTATTTGATGCTGGGGGGCAGCGCCCCAAAGATCGACAAGGAACTGATCGTCAATTGGTTCGAACGCGACTGGGCGGAGCAGATGCCCGGAGCTCCCAATGAGGCGCAGCGGACATTGCTGCGCGGTCATCTGCGAGCGATGTTGGATCTTGACGTCAATGAGACGCCGAAGGTTTCCCTCAACGGCCCCCTTGTCAAACAGGCTCAGGCGACCCTCTCCCGCATGCGCGTTTCAGAGCGCGCCTATACGCTGTTGAAGGCGGCCGCGCGCAACGAGGCGATCGAGGACTGGGTCGCCACGCAACGCGGCGGACCGGATATGGGGTTGGTATTCGAGGCCGCGGAAGGCGCCAGCCTCGACACCATCCACGTGCCTGGGTTCTTTACCTACCGCGGATTCTACGTCGGACTTCTCGATCACATGACGACGATTCGGGACAATTTAGAAAAAGAAAATTGGGTGCTGGGCGATTCAGGCGAACAAAACGCGGTCAAACAGCAATACGACAGCCTGCTGCCCGATATTCTCGAACAATACGGTCGTGAGTTTATTGCCGCCTGGAGCGTGATCAACAATCTGCGGCTACGTCCGCTTCTGGGCGACAAGCCGAGATATATCACGCTCAGCGCAGCCTCCGCGCCGACGTCGCCGATCCGTTTGATCTTTGAGTCGATTCGCGACGAAACCGCATTGACCCGGGAGCGAAAGAAGATCGCGGAGCCCGCAGCGACCGATCAACTTACGAAGGACGCCGAAAAGGCTGCGCAGGAGCGGATGGGCGCGATCAGCCGTGAGGCTTTCAAGCTTGCGAAGTCGCAACGAAGGGCGGGAGACTCCCCCGTTGAAGTGCCGGGCGCCGCTATCGAAGCTTATTTCAAGCCGATTCAGATCCTCGTGGATGGCGATCCGGGAACGCGGCCGATCGATCATCTGCTCGCCAATTTGCAGGAGCTCGACACTCAGTTGACGCTCGCGGCGACCAATCCAGCCATTGCACCGTCAGCTCTGGCTCAAGTCGACGTTCAGGTGGCGAGCCTTCGATCCAACGTCACGCGTCTGCCGCCCCCCTTGATGGAAATGGTGGACAAGGTTGCGCATGACGCTGCACGCAGCGTGGCGAGCAGCAATGTCGCCGAACTGTCCGAAGCGCTGACTCAGGAAGTGACCGCGCCGTGCCTCCAAATCGTAGGCAAATTCTATCCCTTTTCCCCCAAGAGCGACCGTGACGTGCCCATGGCCGACTTCGCTCGATTATTCGCCCCGAACGGCGTCATCGATAGATTTTTCTCAACCCGTGTCGCGCCGCTCGTCAACATCGGCACAACCAACTGGAGCTGGGCCCCAAACCCAAATCTGAACCGCAAACTATCGGACGCCACGCTGCGGCATTTCAAGGAGGCGCGCGACATACGCGACGCCTTCTTTCCGACCGGGGGCGCGTTTCCCAACGTAAGTCTCGAGGTCAAGCTGCTTTCGTTGAGCAGTTTGGCGACGACGGCGACGCTGACGGTCAATGGAAGTGCGATCGCTTTTCAATCGGGCGCCCCTCCCGCCCCGATCGTGCCTCCACCCGCCTCGACTCCAGCCTCATCGACGCCAACGCCTGCCCCCTCGCCTACGCCTCCTCCCGGCCCTCCGCCCTTGCCGCCGCACGGCGCCGCGACCTTGCAATGGCCGGGCGCTGGCGCTGGCGCCGCTTCAATCACACTGGCGCCGGAGTTGCCGGACGGTCCTTCGCACCGGAGTGTGAATGGCGCTTGGGCCTTGTTCCGGCTTATCGACAAGAGTTCTCTGGTCCAGCGTGGCCAGTCGGTCGCCGCCAGTTTTGTCATCGGGACGCGGGAGGTCTCGTTCCAATTCAGCGCAGCTTCGCTAGGCAATCCCTTGGTGATGCCCGCGCTGCGTCAGTTCGCCTGTCCCAGCGGCTTGTGAGGGGTTAGGTCGCTATGCCCGTCGGATTGTTTGGAAAGCTGCCCACGAAACGCGACTTTGTCGCCGTGAACGCGCCGCGACCCTTCCTTGAAGTTTGGGAAGCGTGGTTGCAGGCCGGGGTGGCGACGTCGCGCCAAATGCTGGGCTCGAATTGGCTCGAAATCTACAATCGCGCGCCCATCTGGCGATTCTGGTTGGGCGCCGATTTCTGCGGCGAAGTTACGCTCGGAGCGTTCATGTCGAGCGTCGACGGGG
>JAYTRP010000154.1:0-1955 GCA_043746145.1 Hyphomicrobiales bacterium
CTTGGCAAGCGCGCAGAAGCCTGCGGACACGCTCTCCGCCCGGCCCGGTTCAGACCGGATCGACATGAGCCGCGCCCGCGAAATCGCCGACGCGCGGCGGAATTTTCATGTCCGAATCGAACCGCCATAACAGCTTAGGCGCCAAATCGTGAGCTGCGGCAACGCTCAAGACCTCTCAGGGTTTTCAAAGGAAAGACTCTGGAGGGTGGAGCCGGATGAGAGTTAGGAGGAGCATGATTTGCGGGTAGGCGGACATGAGCCCGGTCGTCGAGCCTCTCGACCGGCGCGGCTTGCCGATCCTGAAAAAGCCCGCGATCCCGGGGAGCGCGGCGGCGGCGTCAAGGTTAACTTGAGCGCTGGGATTTGCGCTTTGCGCGCGACGGCGCTTTCGCCTACAAAAATAAATGTTTTGGGGAAGATGAAACGATGCGGATTCTTGTGACAGGCGGCGCCGGGTTCATCGGCTCGGCGGTGGTTCGCCGCATCGTGGCGCAGACGCCGCACGACGTGCTCGTGTTCGACAAGCTGACCTATGCGGGCAATCTCGCCTCGCTCGCGCCAGTGGCCGACGATCCCCGTTTCGCGTTCGTCCAGGGCGACATTTGCGATCGCGCGGCGGTCGACGAGGCGCTGAACGGGTTTCGCCCGCACTGGATCATGAATCTGGCCGCAGAGAGCCATGTCGACCGTTCCATCGACGGCCCCGCCGAGTTCATCCGCACCAATGTCGTGGGCACGGGCGTGATGCTGGAGGCCGCGCTCGCCTATTGGAAGAGCGCGGACGCCGAGATACGCGAGGCGTTCCGCTTCCATCACATCTCGACCGACGAGGTGTTCGGCTCGCTCGGCGCGGACGGTTTTTTCCATGAAGACACGCCTTACGCGCCCAACTCGCCTTATTCGGCGAGCAAGGCGGGGTCCGATCATCTGGTGCGCGCGTGGCGTCATACGTTCAAGCTGCCGACGGTGCAGACCAATTGCTCCAACAATTATGGGCCCTATCATTTCCCCGAGAAGCTGATCCCGCTCGTCATCCTCAACGCGCTGGAAGGCAAGTCGCTGCCGGTCTACGGGCGCGGCGACAACGTGCGCGACTGGTTGCATGTGGAGGATCACGCGGAGGCGCTGCTCACTGTGGTCGAGAAGGGGCGGATCGGCGAGAGTTACAATGTGGGGGGGCGGGCGGAGCGCCGCAATCTGGAAGTCGTCGAGGGGATTTGCGATCTCGTTGACGAACTGGCGCCGCGCGCGGGGTCGCGGCGCGATCTCATCAGTTTTGTCACCGACCGTCCCGGCCACGATGCGCGCTACGCCATCGACGCGAGCAAGATCGAGCGCGAACTGGGCTGGACGCCCAGACACGATTTCGCGGGCGGCTTGCGCGAGACGGTGAAGTGGTATCTCGACAACGCGCCGTGGTGGACGGCGATCCGCTCGGGCGCCTATCGCGGCGAGCGGCTTGGACTGAAGGCCTGAATTGCGATGCTGATCGAACCGACCGCCATTCCTGAAGTGAAGATCGTCAGCCCGAACAAACACGGCGATCACCGCGGGTTTTTCTCGGAAGTTTATAATGCGCAAGCATGGGCGCAAGCCGGGCTCGACTACGCCTTCGTGCAGGACAACCATTCCTATTCTGCGGAAAAGGGCGTGATCCGGGGCCTGCATTTCCAACTGGAGCCGTTCGGGCAGACCAAATTGGTGCGGGTGGCGAAGGGGCGCATCCTCGATGTGGCCGTGGACCTCAGGCGCGGCTCGCCGACGTTCGGGCGTCATGTCGCGGTCGAGCTTTCGGCGGCGAACTGGCGCCAGTTGCTGGTGCCGGTCGGCTTCGCGCACGGGTTTTGCACGCTGGAACCCGATTGCGAGGTGCTCTACAAAGTGACCAATCTTTATTCGCCCGCGCACGATCGCGGCCTCGCCTTCGACGATCCCGCTTTGGGGATTGATTGGGG
>JAYTRP010000155.1:0-1948 GCA_043746145.1 Hyphomicrobiales bacterium
ATTATTGCAGTCTCGTCGCGCCCCGGCTTTCGTCACAGCGCGCAAAACTTGCTCGTTAGTGCACAGGCAGGCGGATTATTCAGCATCACGCCTCGCCGCGTGCGTCGAGCGCTCGCTTGCCTTTCGCGGGAGCGGAAAGTAACGCTGAGAGCGCGCATTGGGCGACGACTTTGCTAAACTGCCGCGTCGGCGGGTCCACCGATACTGCCTTTAGCGAATAGCGACCGCGAGCAAAGCCGAGGCGAACATTGGCGAGAGCCCGTCGGCGTTGCTTGGCGAGGCTTGGGGACGTCGACCCACTCGGATAAGACAGGGGGGAGCGATGGAGGTCGTCTTCGACAGCATGACACTGGCCGCCGCCAAACGCCGGCAGGCTTGGCGCGACGCTATTTGCGAAATCTATCTACAAGTCGACTGCGTTGCCGAGACAAAGTGCGACTACACTGGATTTGTGCGCGAGGCTCGGTTTGGCGCGGTGACGCTTACGGATTCGCTGTGCTCGCCCCAGGCAGTGAAGCGCCAGAAACGACATATCGCCCATTCCGACAAGGACTGTTACTTCGCAGGCATCGAGCAGATTGGGCGAATCAACATCCAACAATCCGGCTCGTCTTTGACCCTGCGTCCAGGGGTTGGCGCCTTGTATTCCGCGAGCGAGCCCTATGAGCTGCGTTGCGATGTGAAGTCTCGTCAATTCTGGATTGAATTGCCACGTCAGGCTTTTGATAACCGCTTCTCCGGCGGCCGGCCCCAGCTTCTCGCCCCGATCAATCTCAACCGCGGTCTTGGGCGAATCGCCTTCGAGTTTTGCTCCGCCCTGGCGGCGGAGGACGCTTGGCTGGACTCCCAATCCAGAGCCAAGTTGGGCGAGCAGTTCATGGACATTCTGGCTCTGGCGCTAAGTGGAGAACCTGAACGGCAAGCCGCTGACGATAAAGGCGTGCAGCAGGCTCGTTTGCGGTCGGTAAAGGGCTACATCGAGGCTCACCTAAGCGACGCCAATCTATCGTTGATGACGATCGCCAGGAGAAACGATATTTCGCTGCGGTACCTGCATCAGCTCTTTCGCCAGATGGACGTTACGGCGTCCGAATGGTTGAGACTTCGACGTTTGCAGCGCTGTTACGATCTTCTCTCAGCGCCGGAGAATGCGACGCGATCGATCACCGAAATCGCATATTCCATGGGATTCAGCAGTTCATCGCACTTCAGTAATCTTTTTAGGACGCAGTTTGGCCTACGTCCGTCGGATGTCCGAGTGGCGGCTATAGTCACTAGCATCCGACCGAGGCGCAACTCCACGACCGGCGCGTAGGTGGGTGGTTGAAGCTGAAAGTGGAACCACGCGCCTCCTGCTTGGTTAGCGGACGGATGCCTCGGCATTGCGCGAGTTCTGGCGGGAGTAGAAATTCGTCAGACCCGCCTTTGGGTGAGGACGAACCCAGCCGAGATTTTCGAGGAAGCAATGGCTGATGATGTTGTCGTGCGCGTGTCGCATAAATTAGGCGTCGAGCAGATCACCCGTCGCCTTCGAGCTGTCCTGGACCAGGTTCAAACGAATTACAGTCAAATCCTGAAACTCACGGACATTCAATGGTCGGATGGACGGGTGACGTTTGTCGCCGCGGCGCTTGGTCAAACCATTCGTGGCGCGATCGAAATCCAGGCCAACTACGTCGAGCTCAGGGCGACCCTGCCCTTCTTGCTACGAATGTTTTCCAAGCAGATTAATGCAGCGGTGCAGGAAAACAGCGTAAAGCTGCTAAATTAGGCGCTTGTAGAGCGGCGCTTCGCCCCGGCGCCTTTTCCGCGCTCATCCAAAGCCGTCAGCGGCCTACTCTGGGCTATACCGCGCCGGTGCGCCTAAAAGCTGGTCTTGACCTCGCCCCGTTTTGCCGCATTCTCGTCGAAGTCTGGCCAAACTCGGGGGAGCGGCGTGAACAGAAAT
>JAYTRP010000156.1:0-6265 GCA_043746145.1 Hyphomicrobiales bacterium
GACGATAGCCGAACGTCTCCCTGGACGCAAAGGCAGTTGTTTGATTTCACTCACTACCGGTGCAAGCGGACAGCGAGAAATGCCGATAGAAGTCGTCAAATTAGCGCATGATTATAATATTACGCTAATATCTGTAACATTTGAAGAATTACTTACGCAATTGCTTGAGTTAAAGATTTTATACTTACCTCTTCGGGAGATTATTCAGGAATTTTCCGATTTTATTTTTTCACAAGATCTCATTCCACGGGTAGGTCAGTTCATTGCCGCTATTCTAACTGGAATTTCGTGGAAAGAGAATCTGAAATACGGCGTATACTACGAACCTTCGGAGCGCAAACCAAAGTGGAAACAGGTAGCCTTCTTGGGTCTTTATCATGATAGGCAAGTCAGTCATGTAGGAAGAATTGTAACTTCGATCGCCGCGAAGCGTAATGAGAAGGGAAAGATCACCTTTTCAGCACCCGAGTTTGGTAAAATTGACGAAGCGGGTCGCAATGCTGTTGAAGGTGTTATCCGCGACTCTCAGGTATACTATCCAGATCTTGCGGACTCAGATCATCGCTATTATCTCGTTGATCGGTTTTCGCCATTAGATTTTCGTAAACTTACCCCCGGCGGGATGATGGGTTTCCGATATTTTGACGTTGAAAAACTAAGTGGAAGGAGGCTACCTTCAGACGCACCCGGCTCAACGGCAGCTGAAGCGCTTAACGGGCTTACTTTCGATTAGGACCAACGGAGCATATTTAGATTCAATGCGCGAGTTCTATCGCAAGGTGCCGCTGTATATTTATATTTTGTGAATCCTATGAATGCTTGTTTCACAACGGCCCGGTCTGAAAGTGCACTTATAGGTATATCTTAAGTGAACCATCTCTCTCCAGCATCAACACCTCCCCCGATATCGGCAGATGCAGCGCCAGCCGCACCGGCCGCGGCGTAGCCGAAGCCGCGCGAAGCGCCCCGGCGTAGAGGCTCAGCTGTCCGATATGCTTCTCGGCCTGCGCCTGCCATTGGCTGCGCGCGCCCGGAAAGCTCTTGTGGTCGATGATCACGATCTCCGACGGCGCGTCGATCACCGCGTCGATGCGGCCCGACAGCGTGCGATCCCCTAGCTTCTGGCTGACCGGCGCCTCACGGCGCAGGGCGCTGTCGGGCCAGCGGCTTTTGAGAAAATCGCGGAAGCGGTCGCTCATGGTGACGACGTCGCGCGGGTCGAGGCCCGAGACGCGCCAAGCCTTGAGCAACCGGGTCGCAAGGCCGAGGCGCTTCTCGGCGGGGAAAGAGGGATCGTCGGCGGCGAGAAAACGGTGCAAGGCTTCGCCGACATCGGCTATGTCCGGCGAGCCGGCGAATGGCAGGCGCGGGCCGATGCTGATGGTCTCCAGGATACGGGCGCCGCCGTTCTGCTCGGCACCGCTGGGCCGCAACGCCAGCGGTTCGTAGGCGACCGGCGCAACGGTCGGGCCAACGTAGGTGTTGGCGGCGCTGGCGACTGGCGCAGGGTCGGCGGGCGCGAGGGACGCGCAACGCACGGCGTGAACGATACCGTTGACCCGCATTTGCTCCGCGCCGACTTCAGGAATTTCAACCGTCTGCAATTCCTCGATCCACGCCCAGCCCTTCTTGCCCGGCGGCGGCAGGGCCAGCACGAGATAATCGCGCGCGCGGGTCGCGCCGACATACAGGACGCGGGCGCGTTCTTCGCGCTCGATCCGCGCCGCCTCCCGGCCCTCAGGCGAATCCAGCGCCGTCGCGTCCAACACGACGCCCGTCTTTTGCGGCCCCAGCGGCCACGGCCACAGACGCAACCAGCGGTCGGCGAGCGGCGCGCGCCAGTCCATGTCCTTGGCCGCCCGGTCGCTCATCACATGCAGACCGAACGGATTGTTGCGAGGCTCGCGTTCGAGATCGGCAAGGATCACCAGCGGCCATTCGAGGCCCTTGGCCCTGTGATAGGTCAACAGAGTGACGGCGTCGGTCGCGCGGCTGGCGGGGCAAGTCGCCTCCTGCTCGGCGAGCCAAGCGCAGAGGTCGGTAGCGGTCGCGGGAGCGCGGTTCTGCTTGCGCTCGTCCTGATATTGGGCGACCAGCGCGCGCAGGGCTTCGAGATTCAGAAGGCGGTCGTCCGGGTCGCCCCAGCGCCGCACGGCCTCAGTGACGCCGCCCGCCGTCAGCACCGCGTCGGCAAATTCCAGCGGGCTCTTGTGCGCGCTCGAAGCGGCGAGGGCGCGCAGGGCCTCGGCCATCGGCACAAGCTCGGTCAGGGCTTCGACGGCGTCAGGGTCAAGCGACGCTTCGAACCATGCCGGTTGATCCTCGCCCTGGTGGAGGAGGTGGGCCATTTCGGCCAGCGCAAGCGTGTCGCGTTGATCGGCGCACCAGCGCAGCCCGGCCAGCGCCAGACGCGCCTCCAGCGTCCCGAACAGGCCGTCGCGCTCCAGCGCAACCTTGACGCCGAACGCGGCCAGGGCCGACGACAACGACAGACAGCGCGCGTTGGTCGCGCACAGGATGGCGATGTCGCGCGGCGCCAGCGAGCGGGATTGGCCGTCGTCCTCAACCCGCCAGGCGTCGGGCTGGGCGAGCCGCGCCGCCACGCCGTTCGCAAGCGCTGAGGCGCGCTCGCCGATGGTCTTGCCTTCCAGCCGCCAGACATTCAGGGCGACGCCCTGGCCGGGTAGGTCAGCGCGAGCGCACTCCTCAGCCCTCACGGATGTTTTCGGCAGGCCCATGTTTTCGAATGTCTGGCCGAAGGCGTCGTTGGCGAAGGCAACAAGCGCGGGGCGGCTGCGGAAGTTCTTTCCCAGCGTCGTGCCGACGCCTCCCATCTCTTCGTGGATCTTGGGCGCGACGCGCGAGATCAACTCAGGGTCCGAGCCGCGGAAACCGTAGATCGCCTGTTTGGGATCGCCTACCCAGGCGCTGGAGCCCGCCAGCTGTGACAAGGCGACGAATAACGCCAGTTGCAACGGGCTGGTGTCCTGAAACTCGTCGACATAGACGCGCTCGATCCGCTCCGACAACGCCGGGCGAAGTGCCGGATCGCTCACGAGCCGCAGCGCGATGCGCTCCTGATCGACGAAATCGAGAAAGCCCCATTTGCGCTTGTGCTGCTCGTAAGCCTGCATAGCTTCGCCCGCGCAGGCGAAGATGACGTCGATGTAGGCCTTGACGTCGGCGCTCAGGCGGGGATGACGAGCAAAGGCGCTCGCGGCCTCGCGCAGAGGCGCGAAATATTCGTCGTCGGCTTTGGTTGCAGTCAATTTCGCCAGGCGCGCCCAGTCACACCAAGGCATATCTGCGGGGGCGCCTACGCGGGTTATTTCGAGGAGCGTGTTGACAGAATTGGCGGTCCCTTTCGTAACCGATGAGGTCGAGGCATACCGCGCGAGCAGTTTCGCGACGGCCAGGTTGAGGGCGCGGTCCAGAGCTTCCTCCGTTTCGCCCTTCGCGAGCTTTGGCAGGATGCGCGCAAAGCTTTCGAACGAACGGCGCGCGAATCTGTCAAAGGTTTCTGGGCCCATGTCGTTGGCGCGCGCGCTGGCGACGATGGCATTGACGTCCGCGCGCCAGTCGTGAGGCTCGCGGCCTTCGTTGTGGCCGAGCCTGCGCGCGAGCGGGTCGAGTTGCGGCGCATGGCGCGCGATGGCCCCGTCGGCCGCCTCGCGGAACACCCGAACCTGCATGTCCTCGCTGATGATCTCGGCGACGGGCGACAGCCCCAGAGACAGCGCGAATTCGCCGATCAGGCCGCCGCAGACGCCGTTCACCGTGCCGATGCGTGCGCCGAGCAGCCTCACCGCTTCTTCCGTGCGGCCCTTCTCCAGAAGCCGGGAGCGGATACGCTCGCGCAGCTCTTCCGCCGCCTTGATGGTGAAGGTCGTCGCCAGAATGGTTTCCGGGCTCCCGCCACTGAGGGTGGCGCTCTCGATCAGACCGGTCAGATGATAGGTCTTGCCGGTCCCGGCCGAGGCGGTGACGATATCGACGGCATGAGGAAGGTCGCTCATGCTCATAAGGGCCTCCCGCACAATATGCTGTAATCACAGAATTTGCATTTGGGTGGAGTCATAAGCAGGGCGTCGGTGAAATCGCCCTGCTTGACGTCCGCTTGCTCGTAGGGCGCGCGCGTTTCGCCCCGGCCCAGTTCTTCCATGATACCACGCCAGGACGACTCGATCCTGTCCCAGGTCTCTCCGAGGCTCGCCCCCTCGACGACGACCGCGCCCTTAAAACGCGGCGCGCTGGTCACGAAGCGCTTCTGGCGCAACATGAAATAGCCTGCTGGCGTCTCGCGCTTGGGCACGCCGGCATGGCGCGCATAGACGGCGAGCTGGAGGGCGACGCCGTCAGCAATTTCCTGCCGCCGATAGCGGTCGGATCTCTGCCACTTGAGATCGATCACGACGGGATTACGCTGCCGATCCAGCGCCAGAAGATCGATGGCGCCGCGCACGCCTGTCGTTTTGCTGAGACTTCCGAGGCGCTCGAACGCCTGTTCGGTCGCCGCCACTTCGAGCCCGTTGGCGTGCAGGAAGCGGGCAAGCTCCGCCAGCGCCTCGGGGATCGCCAAGCGAACCGCCGCGAGATCGCGCGCCGCGCCCGGCAGCAGCAGCGTCGCCGCCACTTGCGGCAGCATTTCCTCCAGCAGGTCCCGAGCGAGCGCTTCCGTGCGCGCGGGATCGGGCGGGGCGCCCGGCTGAAACAATTGCGCCGCGATCAGATGCGCCAGCGTTCCGAACAACTGATCGCCGTCAGAAATCGACTGTCGCACGCCGGGCTGCAATCTGCTGACGTATTTCAGGGTCCATCCCAACGGACAGGCGAGCAGCGAACTGAGAGAACTCGCCGATTCCCATTCCCGCGCCGCGATGGCGTTCGGCGCCAACCACAACTCACGGCGGCTGGGAGATTTCGCGGGGGCCACGATTTCGCGCGTCAGAACGCGTTCGGCCCAACCGGGCGCAGCGTCTTGCAAGACGGCTTCGGCCCGCACGCCGATCACCTCATCGACGTTGGGACGGCCAGCGACGATGGCGTGCCAGAGCGGGTGCGCCTTCGCTGTCGCGCCGCCCGCTGTCGCCGGGCGCACCAGAATCAATCTGTCGGAGGCGTGGCGCAGCGGACGCTCCCAGGCGGCGGCGAGCCGCCGCAGGGCTGTCGCCGATTCGTCAAGCGGGCATCCGGCTGTGGCCAGCGCCTCGCGCTCGTCGCGGTTCCAGATCGTGCGGTCGGCGCCCTCGCCGGCGTCGGCGAAACGCCACCACACGACGGTTTGCGCGCGTCCCCAAATCGCGCCGGGATGGCGGACGGCGCGCCAGGGCGCGGCTTCCGGCTCGGCGGCGGGGTCGCCGACGCCCGCTCCGACTACCTGCTCGATCATGCGTTCGATCAGCAATCGGTCGAGCGCGTCGGCTTCAGTCGCGTCGATGGCGGCGATGAGATCGTTGGCGGCGGTCGCGAGAACGCCAAAGAGCGCGTCGTGTGAAGCGAGAAGGCGCCGCATCGCCCAACCCGCGACGCGCGCAGCGATAGCGCGTGCGGTTGCGTGGGGGATGCCGTCGATCGCGTCATGGCGCTGGGGCTCGACGAAAGCGCGCCAGCCTTCGATCGTCGCGGCGCGTTCGGCTTCCGGTTCCTCCGCCGCCTTGACGGCGTACAGAGTAGCGATTTCGTCGAACTCTTGTCGCCACAGCGGGCCGCCGACGCCGGGCGTCTCGGCGACGCGCGAGGCCAGCCGATTTGCGGCCCAGCGTGGCACGGGGCTGACAGGCAGCAGCAGGAAATCCAAAAGCTTGTGCGGATCGGGCGGATTCCACGCCAACGCGAACGCCAGCGGCAAAACCTGAAGCAGCGCGCGATGCGGCGACGCCGCCGATGCGCCGAGGCGCGGCAAACCGGCCCGGCGCAGGGAGTGATCGAGCGCCGCGCTGTCCATGCCGGTCACAAAAACCAGGCCTTCATTGCCGGCCTTGTCGGCGGCTAGCCAGCCCGCGAGCGCTTCCGCCGCTACGATTTCGGTGTCCGCGTTCAGCACAGTTACGCTTCCGTCACCGGTGATTGGCGGGCGCGTTCCCGTTGCGTCGAAGGGCGCCAGCAGCCGCGCGAGATCGTCGTCCTTCGCTCGCAGCGACGGGGCGCTTGCCTCGACTACGACTCCGCACACCTCCAACGCGCGCAGCAAACGGCGCATGCCGACGGGAAGATTGTCCCTCTCGTCGATCAGCGTGACGCAAGCGAGTGGCAGGCTCGGCGTGTC
>JAYTRP010000157.1:0-6257 GCA_043746145.1 Hyphomicrobiales bacterium
TTCCAAAGACCAAAAGTTTGCCGGCGTCTAGATCGAACATGGAACCAGGTCGGGGGGTGCAGCGGATTTGTACGCGCGAGCCAAAGCCCGCGTCCGCACGCAGACTGCTCGCGCTTCGTTTAGCCCAAGGCGGCGGCTAGCACAATTAGGCGCTCAGCCGACCTTCTCTTTGTCGGTGACGTCAACGGGTGCAACGACCCGATTGTCGATTGGACGCACGGGATGCACGACGGTTGTCGTAGTCTCCGTGGTCTCGTCGTCACTCATGCCTTTTTTGAACGATTTCATACCCTTAGCGACGTCGCCCATAATGTCGGAGATCTTGCCCTTACCGCCAAACAGCAGCAGCGCGACCGCCAAGAACAACATCCAGTGCCAAATGCTGAAACTACCCATGGCCACCATCCCTAGACTTCACGCGCACGCAGGCTACGCGATCCGATGTTGGCGCGATAGTTAGGCGCGAAAAGCGGCAAATACAAGCCGAACACGCTGCAACAAAGCGGCAGCGCGAACCGCTCGCGTCCTGAGTCGTTCGACAGCAGTTCAACGGGTCGCGAAATGATGTTGAAGCGCCGCAGGCCTTTCCATGCCGCACCGCGGTCCCTATGATTTCGGACTTTCGCGCGGGGCGGCGCGTTCACGCGGTGTCTACACGGCGTGGACGCGAAAGAGATGAAACGAAAGTCAAAGTCGCATCGCTTCATCGGCATCGCTCCCACGAAATTACGCCGACGCGTTTAATGCCGTTCGACGAAGGGCTTGCCACGGCCGCGCTAACCTTTACCAAAGCCTTCGATCCACGAGGAGCGCCCCATGAGCCAGATTGACGAACGACTGCACAGCCTCGGCGTCACGCTACCCAAAGCTGCCGCGCCGGTCGCCAATTACGTCGCTGCGGTGCAGAGCGGCTCGCTGCTGTTCGTGTCCGGCCAAATTCCTCTCGGCCTCGATGGGAAGCTTGCGCCGGAACATACCGGCAAGCTCGGCCCTGAGTCCTCCGCCGATGCAGCCCGCTCGGCCGCGCAGGCCTGCGCGCTCAACGTTCTGGCGCAAGCGAAAGCGGCGCTTGGCGATCTCGACCGAATCGTTCGCGTGGTCAGGCTTGGCGGTTTCTTCAGCGTCGACGGGCGTTTTGACGCGTTGGCGCCCGCCATGAACGGAGCCTCCGATCTGATGGCGAGCGTATTCGGCGATAAGGGTCGGCACGCACGCACGACGATCGGCGTTGCGTTTTTGCCGCTGAATGCGCTCTGCGAAGTCGAGGCGATCTTCGAAATCGCGCCGTGAGTTTTGACTGGCTGGTGGCTCGGCCGATCGCACATCGCGGCTTGCACGATCGCGCGGCCGGCCGAATCGAGAATACGCTTGGCGCGGCCGAAGCGGCGATCACGGCCGGTTTTGCGATCGAATGCGACGTACAAATGGCCGCGGACGGCGAGGTCGTGGTGTTCCACGACCAGCGCCTGGAGCGGCTGACGACAGGTGAAGGCCCCGTCGCCGCGCTCTCCCTCGCGGCGCTAAACGCTCTTTCCTTTCGAGGCGGAACCGAGCGCATCCCCACGCTGGCCGCGTTGCTCGCGCTCATTGCCGGCCGCACTCCGCTGATTTGCGAGATTAAGAGCCAGTTCGATGGGAATACGCGCCTCGCCGACCGAGCCGCCGAAATCGCCGTCTCCTACAGCGGCGCGCTCGCCTTCAAGAGCTTCGATCCCGCCGTGATTGCGCATCTGCGCGAGCATGGCGAACCGCGCCCCCTCGGCGTTGTCGCGGAGGCGGATTACGGCGATCCCTATTTCGAAAATCTTACGCCGACGCAGAAGCAGGATTGCGCGGCGTTCCTGCATTTTTCGAGCACCCGGCCCGATTTCCTATCCTGGCGCGTGGACGACCTGCCGCACTCGACGCCCACGCTGCTGCGCGCATTGCGGCGATTACCAATCATGGCATGGACCGTGCGGCGGCCCGAGCAATGGGCGCTGGTGCGTAGTTTCGCGGATCAGGCGGTGTTCGAGGGTCTGCCGGAGTGAGGTGGTGGAAGATTGTCAGATTTTTGGTGTCGGCTCGCATGATTGAAGTAGTCTCGCGCGGGATCGCCAGGGGAAAAGCCATGCCTGACATCACGGTCTTCATCCGCGGCGCCGTCGCCAAACCCGGCAGCGGCCTCTTTACCGTCCAGCGCAAGGCCCATTGATGCGCGCGAATCTTCCCGTCGACAGCCAGCGGCTTTGGGCGGACGTCATGGCCATGGCCGAGATCACCGATCCGGGCCAGCCATACACCCGACGCGCTTTCACGACGCGCTTCCTCGAAGGGCGCGCGTTCCTGGCGCGGCGCTTTGCCGAGGCTGGGCTCGTTGTGCGGATCGATGCGGCGGGCAATCTGATCGGGCGGCGTCAAGGGCGCGACTCTGCGAATGGCGTCATCATGATTGGCTCGCATTCCGACACAGTGCCAAGCGGGGGTCGATTCGATGGAGTCGCGGGCGTCGCCGCCGCGCTCGAAGTGGCGCGCGCGCTGGAGGAGCGGGGCATCGCGCTCGACCATGATCTCGAGGTAATCGACTGCCTCGCCGAGGAGGCCAACGTCTTTGGCGTCTCTTGCGTCGGCTCGCGCGGTCTTTCCGGGCGACTGACGCCGGAATTGCTGGCTTACGCGGAACCCGGAGGCGAGACGGTCGCGCAAGCGATTCTGCGCATCGGCGGCGATCCCGCGCAGATCGTGCAGGCGCGGCGCAACGACATCGCGGCTTTTCTCGAACTGCACATCGAACAGGGCCGTGTGCTCGAAAGCGAGCGGATCGACGTCGGCGTGGTCACCGCGATCGTCGGCATCCTTCGCGTCGAGCTGATCGTCGAGGGCCGCGCCGACCATGCTGGCACGACGCCGATGGCGTTGCGGGTCGACGCGCTCTGCGGCGCCGCCGAGGCGATCCTCGCCGTGCGCGCCAAGGCCGAGAATTTGGCTGATCAAAACAGCGGCTATTTCGCCGCGACAATCGGCGTAATTGAAGCCTCGCCCAACGCGGCCAACGTGGTGCCGGCGACTGTGCGACTGGTGATCGACGCGCGGGCCGAACGGCGCGAGATGATGCGGGCGTTCGCCGAATGGACGCAAGAAGAGCTGGCGCTCGTAGTCACGCGCTCAAAGGCGCGGCTCGCCAAAATCACAATCCTTTCCGATTCGAGCGAGGTGGCGTCGGACCGCAAGATCTGCGCGATCATCGGCGAGGCGGCGGACGCGCTCGGCCTCTCCTGGCGCGCGATGGCGAGCGGCGCAGGCCACGACGCGGCGATGTTTGCGCGCATCGCGCCCGCCGCGATGATCTTCACGCCCTGTCGCGAGGGCCGCAGCCATTGCGCCGCGGAAGATATGGAGCCGGGGCAACTCGCCGCCGGCGCCGCAGTCATGTTTGAGGCGGTGATCCGTATCGATCGCGCGCCGAAAACCGTCGCAGTGTGAGCGAGTTGCTTGTTACTCGGGCCTTACGCGGCAAGCGCTCAATACTAAGCGACCCAGCGTTCCGCGCATTCCCTCCCCCCTCGTTGGCGAGGGGATGACCGTGGGACATTTGGCCCAATTCAACCCGTATCAACGAAAGCAAAAGGCGACGGTTGCCCGTCGCCCTTCGCCACACAGAACCTTCAGCCTCAGTGCGCCAAGATCGCCAGCAACAACAGTGCAACGATATTGGTGATCTTGATCGCCGGGTTAACAGCCGGGCCGGCGGTGTCCTTGTAGGGATCGCCGACAGTGTCGCCGGTCACAGACGCCTTATGCGCGTCCGAGCCCTTCAAGTGCCGAACGCCGTCCTTGTCGACGAAGCCGTCCTCAAAGCTCTTCTTGGCGTTGTCCCAAGCGCCGCCGCCCGAGGTCATCGAGATCGCGACGAATAGGCCGTTGACGATCACACCGAGCAGCGAGGCCCCGAGAGCCGCAAATGCCGAGGCTTTCGATCCCGAGATCAGCAGCACGCCGAAATAGACGACGAACGGCGCCAACACGGGGAGCAGCGAGGGGATCACCATTTCGCGGATCGCCGCCTTGGTCAGCAAGTCCACCGCCCGGGCGTAGTCGGGCCGTGTCGTCCCCTGCATGATGCCGGGCATTTCCTTGAACTGACGACGGACTTCGACGACCACGGCGCCGGCCGCGCGACCGACCGCCGTCATAGCGATGCCCCCAAACAGATAAGGGATCATGCCGCCAAAGATCAGTCCCGCTACGACATAGGGGTTCGACAGGTCGAATGAGACGTGCAGATCCCTGAAGTAGGGAAACTTGTCGGGGTTCGAAGCGAAGTAGGTCAGGTCGTTGGAATAAGCGGCGAACAGCACGAGCGCGCCGAGGCCCGCCGAGCCGATCGCATAGCCCTTGGTGACCGCCTTGGTGGTGTTGCCGACCGCGTCGAGCGCGTCGGTCGACTGGCGCACTTCCTTTGCCAGACCCGCCATTTCAGCGATGCCGCCGGCATTGTCGGTGACCGGGCCAAAGGCGTCGAGCGCAACGATCATGCCGGCGAGGCCGAGCATGGTGGTGACCGCGATCGCGGTGCCGAACAAGCCCGCGAACTGATAGGTCGCGATGATGCCGATGACGATGACCATCGCCGGCAGCGCGGTGGATTCAAGCGAGACGGCGAGGCCCTGGATCACATTGGTGCCGTGGCCGGTGACAGAGGCCTGCGCGATCGAAACCACGGGACGCTTGCCGGTGCCGGTGTAATATTCGGTGATCACCACGATCAGGGCGGTGATGATCAGGCCGATGATGCCGCAGATGAACAGGTTCATCCCCGTCACGCTCTTACCCGCGACAACGCCGATCTCGCCCCAACCGATCATCAGATGGGTCGCGATCGCGAGCCCGACGACCGACAGCAGGCCAGTCGCGATCAGGCCCTTGTAGAGCGCGCCCATGATCGAATTATTGGCGCCGAGCTTCACGAAATAGGTGCCGATGATCGAGGTTATGATGCAAACACCGCAGATCGCGAGCGGATAGATCATCGACTTGATGAGAAACGGACCGTCGGCGAAAAAGATCGAGGCCAACACCATCGTGGCGACCACCGTCACCGCATAGGTTTCGAACAGATCGGCCGCCATGCCCGCGCAGTCGCCAACATTGTCGCCGACGTTGTCGGCAATGGTCGCGGGATTTCGCGGATCGTCCTCGGGAATTCCTGCTTCGACCTTGCCGACGAGGTCGGCGCCGACATCAGCGCCCTTGGTGAAGATGCCGCCGCCCAGACGGGCGAAAATCGAAATCAACGAAGCGCCGAAGCCCAGCCCGACCAGCGAGTCGATCACGATACGGTCGGACGGGGGAAGCGCCATCGGGCCGGTCAGCACATAAAAATAGCCGGCGACGCCGAGCAGCGCGAGACCCGCGACCAGCATGCCGGTGATGGCGCCGGACTTGAAAGCGATCTCGAGGCCGCTGGCCAGCGACTCGGACGCGGCCTGCGCGGTGCGGACGTTGGCGCGCACCGAGACGTTCATGCCGAGGAAGCCGGCTGCGCCCGAGAGGATCGCCCCAATGGCGAAGCCGACCGCGACGTAAGAGGAAAGAAGAAAGACAAGGCCGATGAACACGATCACGCCGACGACGCCGATCGTCAGGTACTGCCGGCGCAAATAGGCCTGTGCGCCCTCGCGAACGGCGCCGGAAATTTCCTGCATGCGCGCCGAGCCCGAGGAAGCGGCTAGCAACTGGCTCGTGGTGTAACCGCCATAAACAAGAGCGAGAACTCCGCTCAAGATAATCAGCCCTAAAGCCATCGCGTTCGGCCCCCTTATATTTTATTCGTTTTGACGCCATGCCGGCGCCATTGAATTGGATCACGGCCGTCTTGCCAGAAAGAAGGCGTCATCGCAACGCACACGAAGTCTGAATGTGCGCTTTTCCATGTTTGCGATACGCGGCCGATCGCGGGCGTAACGTCGCTCGTGCGGAACGAGGAGAAGCGTTACAGCTTTGGCGCCGGCAAACCGCGTGCTCTGCAGGCAGCGATCAACGTGTTGGCCATCAACATCGCGATCGTCATCGGGCCGACCCCGCCCGGCACCGGGGTAATCGCGCCCGCGACTGCGCTCGCCGAGGTGAAATCGACATCGCCGACCAGCCGCGTCTTGCCCGGCTCCGCTGCGGCGACGCGGTTGATCCCGACGTCGATTACGCAGGCACCGGGCTTGAGCCAGTCCCCCTTGACCATCTCGGCGCGTCCGACCGCGGCGATGACGATGTCGGCGCGG
>JAYTRP010000158.1:0-6252 GCA_043746145.1 Hyphomicrobiales bacterium
CCTAGTTGGGCTCTTCAACGGCATTCTCGTCGGATATCTCAGGCTCCGCGCGTTTCTCACGACGCTGGTCACGCTGATCATCGTCCGCTCGATCGTCGACATCCTCCTGCTGCGCTATGCGCAGAAGATGAGTCTTAATTTCGTCGACGACGACGCGTGGGATTTTCTCGGCGCGGGATCAATCTTTGGCTTTCCGACGAGCTTCATCATTCTCGTAATCGTCGCGGTCGTTGCGCACATTCTCTTCAGCCGCAGCAGGCCGGGTTGGCGCGCAATGGCGATTGGCGGCTCGCGCCGCTCGGCACACAATATCGGCATCGCGGTGCGCGCGACGATCTGCTCGACCTATGTCATCTCCGGTATGCTGTGCGGCGTCGCGGGCGTGCTCTATGCGGCGCGGCTTGGCGGCGCGGGCTCGGACACCGGAGTCGGCCTTGAGATCTCAGCGCTGACGGCGGTTGTTCTTGGAGGCATCAGCCTTGGCGGCGGCCGTGGCTCGGTGGCAAAGGCGATCATGGGTGCGGTGACTGTGTTGGTGATGACCAACAGCGTCATCCGGCTAGGGCTGAACGCCGGCTCGGGCGCGATGATCCTTGGATTAACCTTGATTTTCGCGGTGTTCGTCGACGTTAAATGGTTCAAGCATCGCGATAAGCTCCTTTCGAAGGTCTACGTTTCTCCCGCCTATGTCGAACTGCCGAAGCCCGCGCCGACGAGCGTTGAGTCTGGTTCGCCCTATGCAATGAACGACCGGTTGCGCAGCGTCGAAATTATTGGACTCGGCCAAGTCGAGGGGCCTGAGGATGTCGTTCTCGACCGCAACGACAATCTCTATTGCGGGACGCGGCAGGGCGACATTCTGCGTTTCCTGGCGCCGGACTATGCAAAGCCGGAATTGTTTGCCCACATCGGCGGACATCCCGTCGGGCTCACCATGGATCGGGATCAAAATCTGATTGTTTGCGTCGGCGGAATGGGCGTCTACAAAGTCTCCCCCGATGGGATCGTCGGGAAAGTCACGGATGAGACCAACCGAACGAAGCTGTCGATCATCGATGATTCGCGCCTTCGACTAGCCGACGATCTCGACATCGCTCCCGACGGGCGCATCTTTTTCAGTGAAGCGACCATTCGTTATGAGATGCACACTTGGCCAGTCGATGCGCTGGAAAGCCGCGGTAACGGCCGCATCATCTGCTACGATCCAAAGACAGGCTCCACGAGAACCGTGCTGCGCAATCTCGTCTTTCCGAATGGGATTTGCATGAGCAACGAAGGCCAGTCACTGCTCTTTGCCGAAAGCTGGGGTTGCCGCGTCAGCCGCTATTGGTTCGATGGGCCAAAGGCCGGAAAGGTCGAGCGGCTGATTGAGGATCTGCCGGGATATCCCGACAACATCAATCGCTCGTCCGACGGAAATTATTGGATCGCGTTGCTCGGCATGCGCTCTCCTGCGCTGGACGTGGCGCTCAAGATGCCTGGATTTCGCCGTCGGATGGCGCGCCGCATCGCGCCGGACGAATGGCTCTACCCCAATCTCAACACAGGATGCGTTGTCAAGATGACTGGCGATGGACAGATCCTCGAATCCCTGTGGGATCTTGGTGGACACAACCATCCGATGATCACTTCCATGCGCGAGCACAAGGGATGGCTGTACCTTGGCGGTATTTCCAACAATCGCATCGGCCGCCTGAAGCTTAAGGGCGTTGACGAGACATGGAACGCCCCGGATAACTACTGGGGTAAAGCCATTGCTTAGAGCAGTCTATGATAAAGTAGATCGCTTCTTGGGGCGCGGTGGCGCATCGGTAACGATGCCGCCGCTTGACGGCGCGCTAAAGCCGAACCGCCTGCTCGACGATGCGCGATCTTTGACGACAGTTACGGCGCCGGACAATCTCACGCGCATCGGCGGCGATGCTGTATTCAGTTCTCAGGGCAAGCTTTTGCGCGCGCCCGCTGGCGACTGGAGCGGGTCAGCGACAATCGCGCGATTCGATCGCCCCATTCTCGCCCTCGCGTCCTTACACGACGGCTCTCTGGCCGTGGCGGTCGATGGCTCGGGCGTTAAAATTATCGGCGGAAAATACGACGGCAAGTCTTTGCCGCTGGACGCCAATCCGTCGTTGCGCTGCATCGTCGCTCTTGCCTTTCATGGTGAGGACACGCTTCTTGTTTGTAATGGCTCCTCGGTGAACGTCGCATCGAATTGGCGGCGCGACCTTATGGAACGGGAGGCTGCCGGTTCGGTATGGTCGCTCGATCTCGCCTGTGGCGACGCGACGCTTCTCGCCGCCGGCCTCTCCTATCCCTATGGAATCATCGTGCTGCCGAATAGGGACGAGGCGGCGGTCTGCGAGAGTTGGAACAGCCGGATCGTGAAGATCGGACTGCGCTCCAAAAGCGAGCCAACGACGATCCTTAGCGGTCTTCCCGGCTATCCCGCGCGCCTCACACCACGCACCGCGGGTGGGGCGTGGCTCTCTGTCTTCGCGCCGCGCAGCCAGCTCATCGAGTTCGTCATGCGCGAGAAAGCCTATCGACGTGCAATGATGGCGGAAGTCGATCCCGAATTCTGGATCTCTCCGACGCTTTCAAGCGGTAAATCGTTCAGTGAGCCGATGCAAGGCGGCGCGCTCAAGCAGATGGGTGTTCTGAAGCCATGGGCGCCAACACGCTCTTACGGCCTCGGGATCGCGCTCGATGAGAGCTTTGAACCAGTCGCCAGCCTGCATAGCCGGGCGGGCGGCGTCCGGCACGGCATCACAAGCTGTCAAGAAATTTCGGGAGAGTTGGTGATGACGAGCAAAGGCGGCGACGAGATTATCGCCGTATCTCTTGATTGCATTGGTGAATGAGATGACAGCGACGCTCGAGCTTAAGCAGATCACCAAGGAATATTACGGTGTCCCGGCGGTAAAGGACGTCGACTTCTCGCTTATGGCTGGCGAAATTCACGCTTTGCTTGGCGAGAACGGCGCCGGCAAATCCACTCTGACGAAGATGATCGCTGGCGTAGTGAAGCCGACCAGCGGTATCATTTTGCTCAACGGCAAGCCGACTTCGTTTGCAAATCCCGCAGAAGCGCTGAAGAACGGGATCGCCATGGTCTTTCAGGAGACCAGTCTCATCCCAACTTTGACCGTTGCGCAAAACCTTTACCTCGGCACCGAAAAATTTCTCAACCGGCTTCGCACGATCAACATTTCAGCGCAGCAGTTCTTCCAGTCACTGAACTTTGCGGTCGATCCCACCGCCGCCGTCTCAACGCTCGGCGCCGCACAGAAGCAGATGGTCGAGATCGCGCGCGCCGTTCATTTTAAGGCGCGCATCATCATCTTCGACGAGCCGACCGCGTCGCTGACGCCCGAGGAAAAGCATCATTTCTTCGCGCTGCTCAGAAGGCTCAAGAGCGCCGGTGTGTCAATCATCTTTATTTCGCATGCGCTTGAGGAAGCGCTAGAGATCTCAGACCGGATCACCGTCATGCGTGACGGGAGCCACGTTGTAACCGAGAACACATCGGCGATGACCCGCGACACGATAATCAGGGCGATGGTTGGTCGCTCGCTCTCGGCCGAACTCTACGGCGGCGGAGCTACTCGGAAAACCCGCCCTTACGGCAAAAAACTGCTCAGCGTGCAGAACCTGTCCATGGGGCGCATGGTCCGCAACAGTTCGTTCTCGATCTACGCCGGCCAGGTCACGGGGATCTTCGGTCTTGTCGGTTCAGGACGAACCGAGACGGCCAAGATCATCGCGGGCATCGCAAAGCGTGATCTCTTTCATGGAGGCGACATTCTTTTTGAGGGCGAGTCGGTGCGATTCCGGCTGCCCCGAACCGCCGTCAAGCGCGGCATTGTCTATGTGACGGAGGACCGAAAAGCGGAAGGTTTCTTTGAAACAATGTCGATCGCTGAAAATATTCACACCAATCTGCTCGCGGCAGACCTCGATCGGTCTGCATTCGTGACCAAGACGGAAATCGTTGCAACGGCTAAAAAATGGATCGAGTCGCTCAAGGTCCGCGCGATCGACGGCAATGCGAGGGTCATCGAACTATCCGGCGGCAATCAGCAGAAGGTCGTGATCGCGCGATCCCTTGTGCAGACCCCGCGACTCGTAATTTTTGACGAGCCGACGCGCGGGGTCGATGTCGGCGCCATCGCCGACCTTCACCAGATAATCGAGCAACTCGCCGATCAGGGCCTGGGAGTTGTAGTCATCTCGTCCTATCTTCCCGAAATTCTCAGCCTGTCGGACAGGATCCTGATTTCACGGCAGGGAAGAATTGTAGAGGAGTTTCCGGGAGCCGGCGCCCAGCAGGAAAAGATCATGTTTGCAGCGGTGCATTAGAGACAGTCTTCGCGCAGAACGATCCGGCATTGCGAAGACCGCATCCGTGCGCTGTTGCCATCCGCTCACTTCAATGCCTCGTTATCATAGCGTTTCACGTTGGGTTCCGACGCTCCTCGCGGCATGCGCGGGAAGGCGTTCGACCAATGCGGCGAACAGCGCGCCCAGCGTTCTTCGGCCGTCGAGCATCTCAGGATGTTCCCCGAGAATTTCCTGAACGCTGCGTTGAATGAGGCTGCTGACGTGATAGCTGGCGCGCTGAACCCGGTGAATTTCCATCACGTCTTTTGAAAGAGCGAGGCTTCGTGTCACCGCGTCGTCGAGTTCGCTAAGCCCCGCGGCTTCGCCCGAGCGACATAGGATCACCGGCGGTATCCAGGACGCGGCGCCGTTGCGTCGCGTCCCCGCAATTGCCCGAAGCTCGCTGGCGAACTTGTCAGCCCCCGCAAGGTCCGCTTTGTTGACAACATAGATCGACGCGGTCTCCAGCATGCCTGCTTTCATCGCCTGAATTTGATCGCCGGATTCCGGGATCAGAACAAGCACAAGCGTATCAACTAGAGCGCGAACCGCATATTCGGCTTGGCCGACGCCCACGGTCTCCAGAATGATCTCGTCGAACGGATAAGCGTCGAGCGTCGCCAGAATGTCGGCAATATTGTCGGCAAGTCCATCGTGGGCGGCTCGGCTCGCCAGCGACCGGATGAACAGGCGCGGGTCGTCCGCGATTGCGTCCATGCGAACCCGGTCGCCGAGCACTGCGCCATTCGTGAACGGGCTGCTTGGATCGATAGCGACGATCCCGACCGTCGCCCCGCGGTTGAGCCGGTGGCGCGCGAGGCGGGCAATCAGCGTGCTCTTACCGGCCCCAGGGGGGCCAGTGACGCCAATGCGGTGCGCAACACGCTGGGAAGGAGGCGGGGGCGCGGTCAACACCGCCAGCGCCTCTGCTACGCTGGCGTTCGCCACGCGCGTCAGCGCGCGCCCAAGCGCCCGCCGATTGAGAGGAGCGTCGTTCATGACGGAGCGTGTTGCGCTATGCATTGCCACCTTCAATGCTGCCCCGTGAAAGCGCCGCGGCGAGCGCAGTGACCATGTCGTCCAGCCGCACGTCCGTCGTGAAGATGCCGACGACGCCAAGCGCGATTAACCCTGGCCGGTCTTCGCTGGGAATCGTGCCGCCGAGAAAAAGTGGAATGTCGGCGGCGTTTAGCGCCTTTAATTCGGCCAGTGTTTCAGCAACCAATTCCTTGTGGCTGCCCGAGAGAATGGAAAGCCCGACCGCGTCGACATCTTCGTCCACGGCGACGCGTGCGATATAGCCCGGCATCTTGCGCAGGCCAGTATAGATCACTTCCGCGCCAGCGTCGCGGAGGGCGATGGCGACGATCTTGGCGCCGATATCGTGGCCATCGAGGCCCGGCTTAGCGATGAGGATGCGCTTGCCTTTCAGCGGCGAAGCCAGCGCGCTTTCGTTTATTGTCGGACCGGTGTTCATAGCCGGACTGGCTCCTGGAACTCGCCCCATATCGACTTCAGGCAGCCGGACATTTCGCCGACCGTCGCATAGACGTGGCAGCAGTCAATCAAGATGGGCATCAAATTTTCGCTTTCGTCCGCCGCTGCTTTCGCGAGACGCGCAAGACTAGCGTCAACCATCGCCTGGTCGCGCCTCGCTCGGTTCGCTTCGTACTTTTCGATCACGCGACCTGAAGCCAGCGGATCGAGGCGGAACGTTTCGCCGAAATCATCGGTCTGGCCCTCACGCCGGAACGCGTTCTGTCCAACGACGATCGTTTCCTGCGATTCGATTTTTCGCCGCCGCTCATGCGCGCGAACCGCGAGGCGCGATTGCAGCCACCCGTCGTTGATCGCCGCCTCGACGCCGCCATA
>JAYTRP010000159.1:0-1938 GCA_043746145.1 Hyphomicrobiales bacterium
AGACGCCGTCGGCAAATTGGAGCCCGGCGTCTATCTCGTGACCGCAAAGCCCTGGAAGGAGAAATCCGACAGCACAGGAGGCGGCGACAATTACGACGAGCTCGCGACGCAGTGGATCGTGATTTCCGATCTCGGGTTGACCACCTTTTCGGGCGAGGACGGCGTGCATGCGATGGCGCGTTCGCTCGCAACGGCCGCGCCGCTCGCGGGCGTCGAGATCCGCCTGATTGCACGCAACAACGAAGTGCTCGCGAGCAAGACGACGGCGGCCGATGGTCGGGTTGATTTCGACCC
This sequence comes from Hyphomicrobiales bacterium, assembly GCA_043746145.1. Classification (GTDB taxonomy): domain Bacteria; phylum Pseudomonadota; class Alphaproteobacteria; order Rhizobiales; family Beijerinckiaceae; genus Roseiarcus. The sequence goes on from JAYTRP010000159.1 coordinate 295, forward strand.
TGGTCTTTCCCGCGGAACCGGCGGCTCGGCGCCCGGCCTGATCGTCGCCGGGCTCGGCGACGACTATGGTTTTCTCAGCCTTACGCAATCGCCGTTCGACCTGACCGACCGCGGCGTCGCGGGCCGCGACGCTCCGAAAGCGCTTGACGCCTTCCTCTACACTGAGCGCGGCGTCTATCGCTCGGGGGAGACGGTGTTCGCCGCCGCCCTGTTGCGCGACGCCAAGGGAGAAGCCAAGACGGGCGTGCCGCTGACGCTGGTCGCCAAGCGGCCCGATGGTGTCGAGTACAAGCGCGTCGTGGTCGCCGACCAGGGGCTAGGCGGACGTGCTTTCCCGCTCCCGCTCGGCGAAGGATCGCCGCCGGGAACCTGGACCATCGACGCCTTCGCCGATCCCAAGGGCGCGCCGATCGGTCACGCGCAATTTCTGGTTGAAGACTATGTGCCTGAGCGGCTCGACTTTACAGTCAAGCCTGGCGTCGAAGTCGCAACCCCCAGCGAGCCGATCCCCGTCGCGCTCGACGCGCGGTTCCTCTATGGCGCGCCGGCTTCAGGGCTCGACGTGACCGGCGCGATCCGTCTGCAGGCAGTGGCGGGTTCGGAAATGCGCGGCCATCCCGGCTACGTCGCGGGCCTTGTCGACGACGAGTTCAGCCCTGTCGAGGTTCAGTTTAGCGACAAAGTGCAGACCGACCCAAAGGGCCACGCTGACTTAGCGATCGCGCTTCCCGAGGGAGATGCAGCCAAGCCGCTAGAGGCTAAGATTATTGTCGACGTCGCTGAATCAGGCGGTCGCACGGTCGAACGCGTCGTCACGCTGCCGGTGCGCGCCAAGGGCGCCCTGATTGGCGTCAAGAAAGATTTCAGCGACGATCTCGGCGACGGCGATCTGGCGACATTCGAAGCGATCGCAGTCGGAGCCGATGGCGGCCTGATCGCGCGCAAGGGCGTTGCATGGTCGCTTTATAAGCTCAGCAACAATTACCAGTGGTTCAACGCCGACGGGCATTGGAGCTACGAGCCCGTCAAGTCGTCGCGCCGTCTGGTTGATGGCATTATCGATATCGCCGCCGGCGAGCCCGCGAAGATCTCCGCTCAAGTCAGCTTGGGCCGCCACCGCCTCGATCTCAAATCCGCCGACGGCGAACAGACAAGCCTCATCTTCGAAGTGGGTTGGTCGGGAACCGCCAGCGCGGACACGCCTGACAATGTGGTCGTGACGCTCGACAAAGCCAACTATGCCGCCGGCGAGCAGGCCAAGCTCAGCATCGACTCGCGCTTCGCAGGCAAAGCGACAATCGCGCTGGTTGGCGACAAGCTCGAGCGTTTCGTCGACGTCGACCTCACGGAGGGCGCGAATATAGTGCCGTTCGATGTCGGCGGCGACTGGGGCGCCGGCGCCTATGCGGTCGCAATCACGCAACGTCCGCTCGACGTAAAAGCCAAGCGGATGCCGGGCCGCGCGCTAGGCGTCGCCTGGTTCAAGATTGATGAGGCCGCGCGCAAGCTCGACATCGCGATATCGGCGCCGGATAAGACGCGCCCGCGCGGTCCGGTGCAAATACCCATTACGCTGACGGGCCTGACGGCGGGCGAGGAGGCCGAGGTGACGGTCGCCGCGGTTGACCTTGGCATCCTCAATCT
>JAYTRP010000160.1:0-6239 GCA_043746145.1 Hyphomicrobiales bacterium
CCATCGAAAGAAGGTTCGCCCGGGGCGTTGGCTGGCGTTTCGAGAAAGCCCCAATTGAATGCGCCCGCCTCGCTGCCGGGAAGCCATCCGTAGAACAGCGGTTTTCCTGTGTGAGCATCGGTCGGGCCGGAGTAAAACGCGTTCGCGGTTTCCACCTCCTCCGACGTGAGGCAATCGCTGTTTGATGCACCCTTGCAGGTCAGCGAGGCCGGCGTGAAGTCACAAGAGGTGGGATCGGCGATGAACGGATCCGATTTGAGGCCATTGTCTTTCGCGCCACACGCCGCCACGGCCGACTTGGTCAACAAGGCGAGTTTGGCGTCCGAGAGTTTATGGTTGGGCTTCAGGTTCGCGGCGAGGTAATCCCAAACCGCCACGACATGGCCCCACGTCCTGTTGACGACCGCATCTCCCACGAGAACGCCGTCGAAGTCGTCGGGGTAATATTGGGCTTCAACTATTCCCTGTTGTCCCCCTGTCGAACAGCCCGTGTAATAGGCATGCTTGGGGTCAGCGCCATAGAACGCCTTCTCGATCTCCTTGCCGACGACCGCCATGACGTGAGTCGACGAGATTCCCCAGTCTTTCCATTTCTGCGGATGCCCCACGAGCGCGTCGCCGTCCAGTGGCGTCGCCGGAGCCGTTCCCATATCGGTGATGGCGGAGGCGTATCCTCGCTTAATGCCGGCTTCCATCGCGCCGTAATTATAGGAAAGTAAACCTCCATAGCCGCCACTGCCATTGGCATGGAAGACGCCCTTCCAATTGTCTTTTGGCAGCCAGATTTCAATGCGGATGTCTGAATCGGGCGCTGATCTCACTGACGCGACCACGCGGCAAAAGGCCGGTATGTCTTTTCGCGTCACTTTATCAGCGGTGGTCAAGTCGCCTTGCGCGACGCTCTCGGCGCTGTCGATCGTGACGTCCGTGATCGCGAGCTTGGCGAGGTCCTCGCATTGCGCGGCATAGGCCTGCGTGGAGCAGGCGAGCGCTGACGACAAAATCGCGCTGGAGATCAGGAGCGTCGGTTTGAGGGCGCGCGTGCTTTCAGCGAGCATCAGTTCCTCCCTTGATCAGGCGCAGCTATTTCATTCCGCCATTCGGCGGTGCGCGCCTGTCTGCTTCAACCTCGGGCGCTCCGGCTCGCTTTTCCCTGACGTGACCGGCGCCTTTGACAATCGCATTAGCACAGGTCGTGCAGCAAAAATGAATGTTAGTTACATCCAGACCCTTCAGAACTATATGTGTTAAATCTACATAAAAGCGATTTGACGGTGGACGCGCTAAGCAGGACGGAGACACTTAACCCGATGCGCCACGAAAACCCGGCAAAGAGCGCCCTGGGCTCCGACGCCGCCCTCGCAGCGATCAAGCGTGTTGGATCAGCCGACGTCGCCTCGACCCTTGCGACAATTCTGGAGAAAGTCGCGCTTGGCGCGCAAGATTCAGAGATTGTCGCCTTGGTGGAGCAAGCTCGCGCGGCTTCCCCGTCGGCCGGGCGGGATCTGGAGCGATTGAATTTCCCTCTCAGCGCCGTCGCCCAGCTTGTGCGTGATCGCGGCGCCAGCGAGCGAAGCCTCAACTTGCTTATCGACACCGCCGGCGACCTTTCCAGCACCCTGTCGCTTCAGGAACTCCTGCGCAAGATCGTCAGCCGCGCACGTGGTCTGGTCGGCGCGAATGTCGCGTGGCTGACCCTGGTTGACAGCAATGGCGATATCTTGCCCACCGTCACAGCCGAGGGGCATGTGTCTCCGGCCACATCGGAGATGAGCGCGCGCCTTGGCGAAGGCGCGGTCAGCCTGATCGTAAGCTCCAAGACCTTTTTCGATACGCAGGACTATCTCGGCGATCAGCGTTTTCGGCACTCCGAATCCTTGGATCGTATCTTGAGGGCCGAAAGCATCGTTTCACTCGCCGGTTTCCCGATCCTTGCGAACGATAAGTTGCAAGGCATATTGTTCCTGGCGGATCGCTATGGACGCAAGCTGTCTGGCCGCGAAATATCCGTGCTGGGCTCCTTCGCCGTTCACGCGGGCGTTGCGATGCGGAATGCGCAAGCCTTCGCCATGTTGTCCGAAGCGCTCGCGGAGGCGGAGCGCAATCGCATAAAGCTGGTCGACCATATCCAACAGGTCGATGCTTCCGCCGCAGTTCATGATGAGATGACCTCGCTCCTGGCTCAGGGAACCGAATGGCCGCTATTCATTCAGCGGATGGCGGACCAGATTGACGGAGCAATCATTCTTTACGACGAATCTTTGATGGTCAGAGGACGGTTCAACTCGCCGTCTTTTTCAGGACAGGGGGACGCGGAGGCGCGCGGGAAGATTGCTTCTCATCTGCTCATCGCCGCAATATCGGAATCGCGGCAAAGCGGGCGATCGGTCGCCATGCTCAACGCCGGCGGCGAATTGTATCGAGTTATGGCCCTGCACGGCGGCGCGGGACGAGGCGAAAGCCTGATGATCTGCCACCGGGGGCGCCTCGATCCCATCGATATCCGCAACCTCGAGCGCAATGCCGTCGCGCTCTCAATTGCTAAACTTTGGAGCGAGAAGCGGGAAACGGAACAACTGATTGCTTCGGCGACGCTCGTTCGACATCTGGTCCGCGTCAATCCGCCTGATGGCCCCACCGTTTCCGCGGTCAGGGATCGCTTAAATAGCGATCAGCCGGTCGTGCTCGCGCTCATCGCCATGGTTGGCCTCGATCGCGCCTCTCAAACCGCAATAATCCGTGAATCCGCTGCCAACACAAATTTGCTGATTGATCTCATGGACGACGTCTATCTCGCCGCCGGCCCCGAGAAATCAATCCGACTTTTTATCCACGCGCTGCATCGCCGCCGCAAAGGGTGGGAAGCGGGCGGCGTCGTGTCGGATCCGTTCTCCGATCTGACTCAGGCTCCGGTGCATTACGGCCAGATCGAGAAGGCGCTTCGCGTGCTGCAGAAAATGAATCGCCTCAACCAATTCGTCGAACATTCCAAGGTCAATTTATTCGCCAAGCTGTTCGAGGTTGGCGACGCCTCGCGTATAAGCCGCTTTCTCGTAGATATCCTCTCGCCGATCAACGAGCGCGATCCCGACCAGAGGAGGCAGTTGAAGCGAACGCTACTGTTCTACATCGACAACCAATATAATATTGCCCGAACGGCCGAGGGTCTGGGCGTCCATGTCAACACGGTGCGGCAACGGCTCGACACGCTGCGCGACATCACCGGCGGTTGGGATGACCCGGTCTCCGCGCTTGAATTGCATATGGCGTTGCGGCTCGACCAGATCACCGCGTCGCCATGACTTGCGGGATCGGCGGTGTTCTCCATCTCATTTCTAGGGCTTGCCCGACAAACAGGGACAGCAATAAATCCGCGCCGTCCATAGGATTAGTTGTTGACGCCAGCAAATAGCGCAAGCGTCGATATTATTTCATAGGCGAAGGACACGGAGGACACATGCGCATTGCATTTATGAGCGTGCTCGCATTCTTGTGGGCGGGAGCCGCCTCGGCGGCCCAGAGCGGTTGTCTGGAGCCGGGGGATAGTGAGTTTGTTTATCCCATCGGCAACATCATCAAATATTGCGGCGATCAGCGCGCCGACAACAGTTGCGGACAGTATCTGTGCACCCGCTGTCAGGGCAATGCCGGCTGGAGCGACGACTATGTTTGCAGCAAGCCCGATCGCGTAATGAAATAGCCATGTGAAAGAGGGCTGTATTCTTGCCCAAACTCGTTTACCACTGCCGCGCCTTGTTCTTACAGGGGTGGCGCGGCGTCGGCGGTGCGTTCTAGCCGACGACGCTTTCAGGCGCGACGCGGACGCGAGCAGCGGTTAGAATGGCGGCAGCGGCGCGCCGCATCGAGGGACAGGAGTTCGCATGCCAATTGTACAATCTTCTTTGCGCGCTGCGCTGTTGGGCGGGGCAGCCGCCGTCGCTTTCACCAGCGCCGTCGTTTTTTCGGGGGCAGCGCTTGCGGGCGACAAGTCCGCAACCCCCGAAGGGGCGAAGAAGATCGCAGACGCCATCGCCAATTTCGTCGGCAAGTCGAGCGCGGCGTCGGTCGCCGTAGCGCCGGCCGGAGACCATTATGGCGTCACGTTCGACATTGCGTCGATAAATTCGGCGATTACGGCTTCGCACGTCACCTATGACTCGGCGCCGATTAAGCTCGACGTCTACGAGCAGGACGACGGCGCGTGGCGTATGGAGCAGAAGAGCGTTCCGCCGATTACCGGCCACGTCACACGGGCCGAGCCGGCTGGTGGGACGATGGATTTCACCATCCGACTCGACAATGCTCATTATACCGTCGTCTACGATCCAACCCTGTCCTGGCTGCGCAGCGGACACGCCAGCCACGATAAAGGCGCGGTCGACATCAAGGGCCCGGGCCTGACGGAGACGATTGGGTTAGGCGCCCTCACCGCGGATCTGACGACGAAAGTCGGCGCCGATGGGCGCGTCGCCTCGATGCTCAACGAGGCGCTGGCGAACTTCGACATCACCTTCGATGTCGATCCTAAAGTCGCGAACCCGCAGGGGCCCGCGGACGCGCAGCCCGTGCACATCGCCGCCAAGGCGGAGGGCGCCAAGATCGGCGTGCGGGTCGACAATCTGCAGCCGCAACCCTTGCTGGCTCTTTGGGTCTTCTACACCGCGCATCCGACCCGACCGGAACTCGCGGCCAACCAGGATCGCTTCAAGTCCCTGCTCAGCGACGTGCTGGCGGATCAGGCGACTTTCGACGAAACTTTTTCGATGGACAAGCTCACGGTCGACACGCCGAAGGGGCAGGTCTCGATCGCGGGCGCCTCAGTCGAGGTCGGTGGCGCTAACAAGGGCGCTGCAAGCGGCTTCTCGGAACGAATTGCCGCGACCGGGCTCACATTGCCTGAAAGTCTTGCGCCCGCCGCGTTCAAAGACTTCCTTCCAAGCTCGTTCGAAATAGGTTTCCAGGCGACTGGTTTCGATCTTGCCGCGGCAGGAGCCGAATGGATTGCCGATCTGCATTTGGAACGCGACGGTCCGCCGCTATCGAATGTAGATCGGGGCAAGGTCGGCGCAAAATTTCTGGCCGGCGGCCCGGTCAAGATCGAGCTGACGCCAACCCGCATCGACGCTCCGCGATTGAAACTCGGCTTGGACGGGCAGGTCGCTATCGACCAGGGCCATCCCATCGGCAAGATCACGCTCAAGGCGCAGGATTTCGACAAGACTGTCGAAGCGCTTCAAGCGCTCGGACCGGAGATGCAGCAAAAGATCACGCCTGTCATCGCCATGGCCAAGGGTCTCGCCAAGACCGACGCCAATGGCGTGATGACCTGGATCGGCGAAGTCGGCGCGGATAAGGTGCTGAAGGTGAACGGCCTGCCGCTCGGCAAGTCGCCGTTCTAAGTCGCTACCCGTTTCGGAAGATCAACAACGCGCGCGCCGCCAAGGCGGCGAGCGCGGCCGATATGAAGATGTTCCAATTCGCGAGCGAGAGCCCGAACACCCGCAAGTTCACCTCGTCGCAGCGCACGACCTTGACTGTTTCGAGCTGCTTCAACAAGTCGCCTGCGGTGGCGGGCTCGGCCATGGCGCCCGTGCAGGCGGTCGGCCCCTGCCAGAGTTTCGCCTCGACGCCGGAGTGATAGATCGCGAGATAGAGGTTCCAGGCGAACATCAGCGCAAGAAGACCCATCGCGACGAGCACAAGCGCGCGAGGCGCATGGAAGCGAGCCAGCGCGAAGGCGATCAACGCGACAGGAACGCCGGCATAGTAGGCGTAGCGCTGCTCGTAACAGAGATCGCAGGGGGGATAGCCGTAAGCCTGGAAGATCCAGGCTCCCGCGATGGTCGCAAACGCGATGACGAGGATGACGAGCGTGGTCTCGGCCAAATCGCGCGGGGGATTGTGGGTTACAATCATGCCGAGCGCCCCTCATCCCTCGCAGGGGAGGGTTGGAATGATGAACCCAGGGCCTCGCGGCAGGCGGCAGATGTGACCATGTTCAATTGTTCCGCCCTACAGCACATGCACGGCGAGCACGAAACCCACCACGACGATCGCCGCCATTCCAATTAGAAATACGGCGAAATGACGTTCCAGCGCGACGCGAAGCGGATCGCCGAAATAAGTCAGCGCGCCGGCGATCAAAAAGAACCGGGCGCCGCGTGTGATCACCGAGAGCAGCACGAACAGCGGGAAATTGTATCCGAGCAGGCCGCTGACGATCGTAACCAACTTGAACG
>JAYTRP010000161.1:0-1934 GCA_043746145.1 Hyphomicrobiales bacterium
TGGATTCACAACTTCGAATCGCCCGCCAGATCTATTTTACGGGTCAAGTCGACAGACGCCAACCGACGGAAGCCATCAATGGGGGTGAGTAATTACTTATTTTAAGGGCGCCCTCATTCAGCCAGGGTGACGTGAGCGACTTCCCTCTAGTGCTATCAAATCCAGCAGTGCGACAAAGTAAACGTACATCGCCGGTTCGGGGCCGCGTCCGGCCAAGTCCGATCAACGTTCGTGCGCTGCGGAGTAGCCGGCCGCCTGAAGCGGTGAGAGGATGTAGTCGATGGCGCGACGGCTCTCCGTCTTTATCTGGACGGACACCGTCATCCCCGGGGTCAGTGGAACGGCCTTGCCGTCGACGACGATCTCGGGTCGTTCGAGCGTGATAAGAACTGGAAACACCAGGTCATGCGTTTGCTGAGCCGCGCTCGTGGCCGCCAGCAGGCCCGACGAGGGAAACGGTTGCGAACCATTTTTTTGCTGACTCGCCGCTACCGCGCCCGGGATGGCGTCCCTCGCAATATGCGCCACCGATCCGGAGATGGCGCCGTAACGGGTATAGGGATAGGCGTCGACCTGCACGGTCGCCTCTTGGCCCTTCTGCACAAAGCCAATATCAGTATTTAACACATAGGCCTCGATCTCGAGCCCACCTTCAGTCGGAACGAGCTGCATCAATTGCTGTCCGGTCGACACTACCTGGCCGACCGTCGTGACGGTTGAGGCCGAAATTGTGCCCGTCATCGGCGCCCTCAGCGTCATTTGGCGAACCAGCGCATTCGCCTTGATGAGTTGCTCCCGGTCGTCCTCGACCTCGCGGTACAATTGGACGAGTCGGTCGGTGTTCGTCTCCAGAAAAGCTTCACGCGTTTTCTGAATTTCGGCTTCGATCACCGGGATCGCGGCCTCGGCGTCGCTCAGACTGCCTTCGAGGCCGGCCTGCGTCAGCTCCGCCTCGCGTTGGACGAGCAGTTTCGCAAGATATTGTGCACGGCTGTCCCAGCCTTTGTCGTTCAGGGTGCGCACCATCCCGACCTGGTCCTTGATTATATCGACCACGGCCTGCTGCGCTGCAATGCTTTTGGCGTATCTGTCACGCGCGGACACTTTTTGGTTCTTCTGCGCGTCCAGGTTGGTCAGGGCGGCCGACAAACTCGTGAGCGCCGCCCGCACCGCTTGCTCTTCGCGCTTGCGCACATGGGTCGGCGTATCCTCGCTCCAGACAAGCTTCGGCTCGACGTCGACGGTCGTGCCGTGCAACGCCTCGATCGCGGCCTTGCGCCGCACGATCTCCGCTTGTGCATTTACGAGCTTGCCGCTGGCGACACTCTGGCCGGCGAGCGCGTCGGTCGGGTCGAGTTCGAGCAGGACATCGTCGGCCTTGACCACATCGCCGTCCTTGACGGCGATCCTGATGATCTTTCCCGTGACCAGCGGCTGAATGATCTTGGTTCGGCCGGAAGGCTGCACTTTGCCGGAGGCGTCCGCATAGACGTCGAGATGCCCGAACCAGGACCACAGCAGCGCAACCGTCAGCAACGCGCAGATGGCGTAAACCAGTCGCTTCGCGTGCGGCGTAGAGGGCGCCTCAAGAAGCGCCAGCGCGGCGGGGAGAAACTCGCGGTCACGCGGATCCCGATCCGGCCGGATGCTGTCGAGCATCTTAAGTTGCACCGGCCCGGTAATCTCGCGGCGGCGCGATCGGCGGTGTTGCAGCAGCGCGCGAAGTGGCTTCTTCGCGGGGTCAGGGGCGCGCGGGGTCATTCGTTGGCCTGCGTAGTCTGCAAGTTCCACAAGCGATAGTATATTCCGTCGCTCTGCGTCAAAAGCTCCTCGTGCGAACCTATCTGCGTGACCTTGCCATCCACGAGGCCGACGATGCGGTTGCAGTTGCGCACGGCGGAGAGCCGGTGGGCGATGACGATAACGGTGCGCCC
>JAYTRP010000162.1:0-6233 GCA_043746145.1 Hyphomicrobiales bacterium
AGTCCTGCTCGCACGCGTGCGCGTGGCGCCCGAGGATGGACGCGCCAACGAAGCGCTATGCCGCTTGATCGCTGAGACCGCTGGCGTAGCGCCATCGCGGGCGCGCATCGCGTCAGGCGCGAAAAGCCGGCTGAAACAAGTGGCGCTGAGCGGCGATTCCATTGCGCTCGCGGCCGCTTTCGAGCGTGTGGCGCGGTGACGCCGCTGATCCTGGCCGTGGCGCCCAACGGCGCGCGCCGTGGCAAGGCCGATCATCCGCGCCTGCCGATCACAATCGAGGAGACCGCCCGCGAGGCCGCGCGCTGCCGCGAAGCCGGAGCGTGCATGCTGCATCTGCACGTGCGCGATAGTGAGGGTCGGCATAGTCTCGACGCCGACCTCTACCGCAACGGGATTGCGGTCGCGCGACGCGAGGCCGGCGCGGACCTGCTGGTGCAGATCACCACCGAATCTGTCGGTTTGTATGCCCCCGCACTGCAGAGGAGCGTGGTCGATGCGGTTGCGCCCGAGGCAGTCTCCCTCGCGCTGCGCGAATTGGCGCCGGACGAAGATTCGCTGGGCGAGACGGCGCGCTTCCTGGCCCGGCACGCCGCGCGCGGCGCCTTCATCCAATACATTCTGTACGATATTGCAGACGTCGCGCGCTTCGATGATCTTCTCGAACGCGGCGTCGTCCCCGCCGCGGGCGCCTCGCGGCTGTTCGTGCTTGGCCGCTATGCGGCTGGCCAAACTTCCGAGCCGCGCGATCTGCTGCCGTTCCTGGCCAGCGCCGCCGCCCTGCCCTGGATGATGTGCGCATTCGGCGCACGCGAAGCTGCGAGTGCGCTGCTCGCCTCCGCTCTGGACGGACACGCGCGAGTGGGGTTCGAGAACAATCTGTCGCTGCCCGACGGCTCGCGGGCGGCGGACAATCCGGCGTTGGTCGAGATTACCGCGCGCGCGGCCGTAGCAACAGGCCGGCCGCTCGCCACGCCCGACGACGCGCGGCGGATATTCTCGGGCGGGTAACCGCGCGGGGCCGTATTGACGGCCGCCTCATCAGGTATAGAGAGCCTCAAAATATCGGGGGGAGTCATGGCTAACAAACGCAAAGTCGGCATCGGGCTCGTCGGCGCGGGCTTCATGGGCCGGTGCCACGCCAACGCATTCCGCTGCGTCGGCGGCCTGTTCGATCTCCCGCTCGAACCCGTCCCGGCCATGCTGGCCGATGTCAGCGAGGAAGCCGCCGCGCTTAGCGCCGCGCAACTTGGCTACGCCAAATCGACCGGTGATTGGCGAAAGCTTTGCGCCGACCCCTCGGTCGATATCGTCGCTATCGCCGCGCCCAATGCGTTGCACGAGCCGATCGTTCTGGCGGCGCTCGCAGCGGGCAAGGACGTCTATTGCGAGAAGCCGCTGTCCACCACGGCGGCAAGCGCGCTGCGAATGACGCAAGCCGCGGAGGCGGCGGGCGCTGTTACCGCGGTTGGCTTCAACTATCAGCGCAACCCGCTGATCAGGCTCGCCCGAGAGATCATCCAGTCCGGCGAAATCGGCGAAATCACGGGCTTTCGCGGCCGACACGCCGAAGGCTACATGACCGACCCTGATGCGCCCCATTCCTTCCGCACCGATGCGCAGGGCGGCGGCGCGCTCGTCGACATCGGCAGCCACATTATAGCGATGGCGCGCCATCTCCTGGGACCAATCGCCGAAGTCAGCGCGCTGTGCGAGACGCTGCACAAGACCCGCCCCGTCGCGAGCGGCGCCGCCGAGCACAGACCCGTCGTCGTCGACGACGTCACGCAGGCGATCGTTCGGTTCGGCAACGGCGTGGTCGGCTCCATTGAGGCCAACTGGGCCGCCGCTGGCCGCTCGATGGACCTTTCGTTCGAAATATCCGGCACAAAAGGCGCGATCGTATTCACGCAAGAGCGCATGAACGAGTTGCTGCTGTATGTCGGCGGCGCGAAGCCGGGGCGCCAGGGCTTTACGCGCATCGAGGCCGGCCCAGCGCATCCTCCTTATGGAAATTTCACGCCGGCAGGCGGCCATCATCTCGGCTTCAACGATTTAAAGGTGATTGAGGTCGCCGACCTCCTGGCCATGGTTGCCTCGCGCGGCCGCTGCAATCCAGATTTCCGCGAAGCCTACGAGGTGCAGCGCACGGTCGAGGCGATGCAGCGCTCTTCGTGCGAGCGCAGGTGGGTTGAAGTCGACAAGTGAGCGGCCTGAGGCTTGATCCGGCGAAGCTTGTGGCTTCTAAAGACGCATGACCCTGATCCGACAGACGCTTCGCGACGCGACTCAGCACAACCACTCGCTCGTAGACGACGCTTTCGCGCATTACGACCTCGGCCAGAAGGACAGCTATCGCTTGTTTCTTGCGGCCCATGCCCGCGTGCTGCCCGCCGTCGAAGGCGCGATTTTCGCGGGGTCGCCTTGGCCGGCATGGAAGCCGCGAACCTCCGTCCTGTTTGAAGACCTAGCCGTCCTGGGCGCCGTGCCGCCGCCGTCACCTGTTGTCTTCACCGCCCCACGCGACGCGGAGAGCCTGTGGGGGCTCCTCTATGTGCTAGAGGGCTCGAAACTTGGCGGCGCAATGCTGGCGCGGCGCGTTGGCGAGGGACTGCCCAAGACTTATCTTGCCGCCCGCGACACCCGCTGGGCCGATTTTCTCTCCGCGCTGGAACTGGGGTTTGCGGCCGACGAGGGCGCTGGCGTCGCTCGCGCGGTCGAAGCGGCGCGCAGTGCTTTCGCGGCGTTTCTCGAAGCGGCGGAGACGACCCAAGTGAGTTAATCCGTGGGAAGGCGTGAGGGCACAGTGACGCCCAAGCGTTGACTCGCCTGCTGCTATGCCAACCGCGCCCGCGTGCGAGCGCAGCGTTCCCGAAGAAGCCGAGGCCCTCAACCAACTGCTGCTCGTCAGGCGCGCGCGGTCTAGCCGAGGCGACGCTGACGCCGCCGCATATCGAAGGCTTGCGCGCCGCGCTCGCAGTGCTTGATCGCGGAATTTGACGCTGCCCGGGGGGGTGGCGCTTGTGCGACCCGTTGGACCTGCTGGAACGGGCCACGGGCCGGTCCGATATGAGCCTGCGGCCGTTTGAGCGGGGTTAAACGCGAAGCGGCCGGATTAATTTGGCGCCTGAAGCGTCGTACGCATCAACGACACTTCATACGGGTTCCACGTCGAGACAAGCCAAAAGATGATAGCGCTCCGCTTTGGCTCTTTCCCCGGCAAGGTGAAACGGTTGAGCACGAACGGGGCATAGAACCCCCCAGGCACGACGCGTCCGTTCTTAATCTGGCTGGGCCAAAAATCCCGACGATCGCCGCATCCGCTTGGACTCATCAGAAACAGGCGCTTGGCATTACCAGCCGACGCTAGAAGCGTCGTTGGAATAGACCATGGCCCCCACGGCGCCGCCGCGATCCGCGCTTCGATCTGCCCACGACAGTTGTACAGAAGTAACCATTCGCCGAGCGGACGATTGAAGGTGAACGAAAACTCGCCAACACGAGCCTCGCTTCAAGGGAGAGCTGCATGCATTTCCAAGGAAAAACTGCTTGGGTTACCGGCGCCTCGTCTGGAATCGGAAAGGCGGTTGCCGGCGAGCTTGTCGCGCAAGGAGCGGCAGTCATTCTCTCGGGCCGAGATGTAGACAGGCTCAATCGAGTGGCGACTGAAATCGGAGGTAAGGCTTTAATCCTTCCCTTCGAAGCGACCGAGTTCGATGCTCTACCCGGCATTGTCAAGCAGGCGGAAGCTTGGTCTGGCGGAGTGGATCTGCTCATCAATAACGCCGGCGTAAGTCAGCGGAGTCTCGCGCTCGACACCGCCTTCTCGGTCTATAAAAGATTGATCGACATCGACTTTCTCGCGCCGTTGTGTCTCACGCAACTCGTGCTGCCGGAAATGGTCAAGCGCCGGTCTGGTCAGATCGCCATCGTTAGCTCCGTCGCTGGGAAGATTGGAGGACCGCTTCGGTCTGGATATTGTGCGGCAAAGCACGCCTGCATTGGCTACTTCGACGCCCTTCGGGCCGAAGTTGAACTGGCTTACGGAATTGACGTCAGCGTAATTGTGCCGGGCTACGTTAGAACAGGCGTAGCAATCAACGCATTGACGGGGAACGGCAACCGCTACAATCGCGAAGACTCCAACATCGAAAGCGGAATGTCGGCGAATGAGGCTGCCGCGATTATCCTCGAAGGCTTAGCGGCCAAAAAGCGCGAAATTGTCGTCGCAGACGACCAGATGAAAATGGCGATGCAAATGCGTAGCCGAGATCCAGAGGCGCTGTTTGATCTATTTGCGAAGGAGGGGGAGCGATTAGCAAATCTGCGCGAGCAAGCAGGGCTCAGTTTTTCCGCCGAATACGGCAAGATCGACATCAAAACGTGATTTGTTTTTTTGCCGCGTATGTCGAGGGTCAAACTGGGCTCGTTACGGAATCTACGCGAAAGGAAAAACCAAAAATTCTCGCTCGCACGTGGCCGTGTGCGCCGCGTGCATTCTCCTCCAAGTCAGATGCGCGCTGCTTCAGTTTAAGCACCGACGCACAGGCTTGCGGAACCTCGCCAAGTCTCAACTATGCGGCACTTACGCGCTCTAAAATTTAATGCTCAGTTCCTGCAATCTCTCCAAGGAGCGTCTCAAAAAAGGCTACGGACTCGGCAGGCTTTTCTAACGTCGGCAAATGTCCACAGCCTGCAAGAGTGTGGAAATGCGCATGCGCCAAGGCTTCCGCCATAGCTTTCCCGATCGCCGGAGCGACAAGCGGGTCCGCCTCTCCCCATAGGGCAAGCACCGGCATCATTAGACGGCGCAGTCGCGAAGTAGCGTCTTTTCTAACCGCCAAAGCGGTGGCTTGCGCAGCTCCGGCGGCTCCGCCGACGCGGCCCGCCATCGCCTTGAACTCAGCCTTGGCCTCGGTGGCGTCTTGATGCACGACCAGTCCCGCCAGCATTTCGATCACCGCGTCTGGCGTTGCTTTCAATCCAGCGGCCAAATCCGGACCGCCTGCTTTCGGCCCTGCCGGGTCGCAGCCCATCAGCCAAAGAGCTGTAACGCGCTCCGGCGCGGCGAGCGCCACTTCCAACGCGAGATTGCCGCCGTAAGATGTGCCCACGAGCGCAAATCGCTCAGGAGCCCGGGCGAGAATATCGGCGACGCTGTCTTCTAGACGCGGCTTTGGCGAGATAAGAACGTGTGCCCGAATCTTATCGCCAAGTCGATCGATGACCGCTTTGTAGAGCCCTCCATCGCAGAGCAAAGCAGGAATGAAGACAACAGGGGTCGCGCTCATGGGTTTTGTCTCCGGGGTTCAGAGAGCAATGAAATGATGATCCGCTTGTTCCATCAGATCCGCGATCCCCGGTCTCCAAAGCCCCGCGACCGCCGCGCACGCGGGCTTTCGCACTAATTTTCTCGAGCGCTCGACTTCGCAATCTAACAATATGTGAATTGTCCATGAACTCACAGCTGACTAGCTAGTTCGTAACTGAACCCCTTTCATTGAGACCTGTCCGATGGATAATCCCGCACGTTTTGAGCTTTTTGCCTTTTGGCGCACTTCGGCGGGTTATCGTGTGCGCGTGGCGCTCAATCTTAAAGGTTTGGTCGCTCATGAGCGCTTCATCAATCTCGACGTCGGTGAGCAGCGCAGCGCGGAATTCCTGAAAATCAATCCGATGGGAGCTGTTCCGGCGCTGATCGACAACACGCCGGGACAGACACGTGCGCCTCTAACTCAGTCCCTGGCGATCTTGGAATTTCTCGATGAACTGCAGCCCTTGCCGCCACTGCTGCCGAAAGGCTTGCATGAGCGCGCCCGCGTTCGCTCGTTGGCGACCATGCTTGCGGCGGACACGCACCCGCTGATCACGCCGCGCATCAAGAAGTACCTTGCCACGGAGGGCCGGTTCACTGACGCTGATTGGCGCGCATGGCAGGTTCAATGGTTCAACACCGGCCTGAAGGCGGTTGAACAGCGCCTCAGTTCAGAGCCCGAGACCGGTAAGTTCTGTCACGGCAATAGCGTTACGACGGCCGATATCTGCCTTGCGAGCATCCTAGCGGTCATGCGCGTTTTCAAAATCGAGGTCGCCGGCATACCCACGATCGAGCGCATAATGTCGGCCTGTGAAGACCTCAGCGCCTTCGCCGACGCATCTCCTACCCGTCAGGAAGGCGCGCCCGCGGCCTAAAGCCAACTCACCCTCGCAGGTCAAAATACCTCGCGAGAGCTTTG
>JAYTRP010000163.1:0-6229 GCA_043746145.1 Hyphomicrobiales bacterium
ATCCTATCTCGCCAAATATCGCGAAGCGATCGCGCGTGACGCCGAGAATGCGGCGCCGGCGGATGCGCGCATCATCGCCACCGCGGTGGTGCCGCGCTCGCCGTCGTATCCAAAGAAGATACCGACCGTAGCGTTGGCGACGCTTGCCGCGTTGCTGCTTTCGGCTGGCTATGTCGTCGCGCGCACCTTGTTGGCCGACCAGCCCGAATTCGCTGCGCCCGTCGCCGTCCCGGAAACCGCCGCGGCCGCGCCCTTGGTTGAATCCGCCGTGCAAGACGTCGTACGGCGGCCATTCGGAATCGATGCGTCGCCTTCTAGGTTGGGCGGGGCTCCGGCAAGCGCGGCGGATACTCAGCGCGATGGCGAGAGCTGGCCTAGCGTGATCGAGGCCTATGTCGACAAGCTCGCGCAGGTTAGTGGGGACGATGCAGCGCCGATCTTGGTTGCCGCCGAGGGAGGCGCCGGCGCGCTGCCGCTGGCCCTGACCGCGGCCCGCAGATTGGCCAAGCAGGGCGCGACCGTGCTGGTTGATCTCGGCCCCTCGCCGCCCTGGCTCGCCGACATGTTCGATCGCGATCTCGAACGGGGGTCGGCGATGCAAGGATTGTCGGACCTGATCGAAGGCGCGGCCGATTTCGAGCACGCGCTGCACCGCGACATTTCCTCCCGCCTCGACGTCATCCCGTCCGGCCTGGCGCCCGTCAATCCCGCCGCCATTCCAGGCATTATTGCCGCGCTGCGCGAAAGCTACCGCTATCTCGTGGTGCACGCGCCCGATTGGCGCACTCCGACCGCGAACGCCGCGATCGAGGAGATCGCGGCGGTGCTGCTGTGCGCGCCAGCCGAGGACGTCGGCAGCATCGAAGCGCGCGTCCGCACCGCCTGGGCCGACCACTCGCTTGCGATCAAGCCGATCGCGACGCAACCGCGGGCTTTGCGGGAGCGTGCGGCGTGAGGGGGGAGAAGTTATTCCGAACGTAAGATTTAGGCGCGTTGTAATTAAGAGGATTTGCGCTCTGTGCGCGCCAACGGAAAATGGGGCGCTTTAGAGCTGCCGCACCAAATACAACGGTGTAAAAGCTTAAGAGACATCAATCAGGCTAAGGCGCTGGCGATAGCGAGTGTCATGCTCTATGTAGGATGGCCCTAAGGAAGTAGGCGATGGCGAAGGTGTTGAAGATGGGCAAAAGGCCGGGTCGCACGGGGGCTGTTGAAGCCAAGATATCGCACGGTAGTGTGATGCGCACTGGAAACGTGGATTCCAAGTCTCTCCCTCCTAAGGCGGTGCATGGGGTAAAGGTTCTAAAGTCGAAATCAGGAAGGTATATTCTCACTTCGCCGGTCAAGTCGGCAACTACGGTCACGTCGTGGTCAAATGCGTTCAGGAAATCATAAGAACCGGTGCCAAAGCCCGATATATATTCGAGTAACGTGTTTATCAATTGTCCGTTTTCTGTTGATTATCAACCTATTTTCAGAGCAATTCTTTTTTCCGTTTATTCCTGTGGGTATAGGCCGCGCTGCGCCCTTGAGATCAGTGATTCAAGCGAGAACAGACTTTCAAAGATTGAACGGATAATAGCTGACTCGCGATTGGGCATTCACGATATTTCATTCATGGATATAGATAAAAAGACGAAGCTACCGCGCCTGAATATGCCATTTGAAATGGGGATGTTTTTTGCAGCTAAGCGATTTGGGCATGGTCCGCAAAGGCGAAAGATTGCTCTCGTTCTAGATAAGCGGGAGTATCGGTATCGAAAGTCGTTGTCAGATATTTCAGGACACGACATTTCGGCGCACAACGGCTCTGCCGGGATAGCCATACGTCACGTGAGAGACTGGCTAGATACTCGAAACGGAGGGAACTCTGCAATTCCCGGGGGGGATTACATAAACAAGCAATATCGGAAATTTTCGCGGAATTTGCCTTCTGCGTCGGAGGCATTAAATCTAGTAAGCAGTAAGCTTACGTATGCTGATATCTGCCGGGCTATCGAAGCATGGCTCAAACGACAATAGCTGGCATAGCTACTCATTCAAATATTTGAATTTGCCGCGCCCCTACAACCCCACCCGCCTCTGCATCCGCTTCGCAATCGCGTAAATCCTGGGCCGCTGCTTGATCGCCCGTTTTAACCGGCCGAACGCCAGCACGCACTGCGCCGCGACCCGCCCTTTAAGGGTGATCCCGATTGCGCTGTCGAACAGCGGCTCCTCGATCTCGCAACATTCGTTTTTATAGCGCGCGTCGCCGGCGCCAAGGTCGAGGCAGTCGAGACCGCGCGCGATGGCGTCGCGTGCGACTTCAATCACGAGCTGTTCGCCGGGGCTCGCCGCCGCCACGGCGGGATCGACTTCGAAGGACAGGATGATGCCGGACAGCCTGGACCCCGCAAGCACGCCGCCGAACGTGGCGACGATCCGCTCACCGGCGAATAGCGCATGCATTTCCAACTCGGGCGGGCCGTGCTCAAAGCTCGCCAAGCGCTGCAGCAATGCGGTCGCGTCCGGGCCAGCGTCGGCTACTCCCCGCGCTTTGACGCGAGCGAGCCGCTGGGCGAAGTAGGCGGTTAATATCTGACGCGCCTCTACGGCTGACCCGGCTCGCCGGACACTGACCGGCCCGATCGCTTCAAGCTTTTTGGCCTTCTTGCGCAGTTTTTTCTGCGTCGCCTTGGAGAAATGCGCGTCGATCCAGTCTTGCGCGGAAGCTGGCAATCGCGAGGCGCGGGCGAAGCTCGGGCTTGGCTGCCTTGGCAGAGCGGCGAGCGGATTTGGCGCGTCATTCCAAATTTCGGGCTGGCTGAAGAACAGGAACGTGTCGACCTTGGATTGTCGGGCCCGAGCGGCGGTAACCAGCAGCGCGGCCACATCCTGCGCGCTCCAGTGGACGCCCGGCCGGAACAGCCCCATCCGGTAGTTCGCCCAAGCGTCGCCGAGGAATTCGGCGAGCGTTAGCGGACCAAAGACCCGCCGCCCCATTGGCAGCAGAGCGATCGCGGCGCCGCGTGCGTCGCGCGCTACCACAATAAAGGGCTGCCGTGCCGCGCCGAGCGTGTCGAGATAAGCGGCGGCGAATGCGCGCGATTGATAGCCGCTCATTGACGCAACGGCGGCGAGTTCGTCCCAGGCCTGCGCGGCGGAGTCGAGATCGGCATAGACATCGACGCTGGCGAACGCTCGCGCGCCGACGGTGACGTCGCCAAGGCGGGTCGCCGTCCTCGCCGGGGCGGGCACTGCGGTCAAGGCCAACTCCGGTCGCTTTCTCTGAACTGAGCCGCGCAATCCGCACGGGCCAGCGTCATATGCCACGCAAAAGGTTACTGATCCTCAATCTCGTAACTTTAAGGTTGAGACGCGGGCTCGGGGAGCGGGGATGGCTTTCAAACACAAGCTGATCGGCGCTGGATTCGCCGCCCTGCGCGCCAGCGGGCTGCACAAGGCGATGGGTCGGATGGTCCGCGGCGTTGGGATCATCCTGACGCTGCATCACGTGCGGCCCTGGCGCCCGGTCACGCCGGGGTTTGCTCCCAATCGCCTGCTCGAAATCACCCCTGAGTTCTTTGACGAGGCGCTAACCCGGGTACGCGCCGCGGGCTTCGAGTTCGTCACGCTCGACGAGGCGGCGCGTCGGCTCGAAACCCGCGATGAGCGCCCGTTCGCGGCGGTGACGTTCGACGACGGATATCGCGATACGAGAGACTTCGCGCTGCCTGTGCTCGAGCGGCACGGCGCTCCAGCGACCATATTCCTCGCCACTGGTTTCCTCGAGCGCACGGCGCAACTCTGGTGGCTGGAACTGGAAGAGGCTATCCGGCGGCTGGACAGGGTCGAGTTCTCGTTTCCGCCGATGGGGGGAAACCCGGGCGAGCCCAACCACGAGGGAGGCGGGCAGGGCGGCGTTCGACTTCGGCTGGATACGCGCGACGCCAAGGAAAAGTCAGCTGCTTTCGAGCGGATCTATTGGATGCTTCGCGCGCGCCCTGAAGCCGAACTGCTGCGGATCATCGAGGCGCTCGCCGACAAAGCCGGCGTGTCGAGCCGCGATCTTGCCGAGGCGCTGTTCCTGAACTCTGACGAAGCTGTAGCTTTCGCGGCGCATCCGCTGATCGCGATGGGCGCACATAGTCAGACCCATCGCCGGCTCGCGCAATGGCCAAGTGACCAAGCGCGTGAAGAGATGGCGGGCTCGAAAGCGGGGCTGGAAGCGTTGCTATCGCGCGAGGTGACGAGCTTTGCATATCCCGTCGGCGATCCCACCAGCGCGGGATTGCGCGAATTCGAACTTGCGCGGGCGGTCGGCTTTCGCATTGCGGTCACGACACGGCCTGGAATGCTGTTTCCCGAACACGCGGATCATTTGACCGCGCTGCCCCGCGTTTCGCTGAACGGCATGTGGCAAGATGGCGGCTATCTCGATGTGTTGCTCACAGGTGCGCCCTTCGCGCTCTGGAATAGGGGGCGTCGCCTTAACGTTGGGTGAAATCAGACCGGCGGGCGGCGCTCCATCCATTTGATGAGCGGCATCAGCGGCAGCACCCAAGCGAGTCCCAGCACAACATAGAGCCCGTCGCGCACCCACTCGGGGGCCTGATCCATAGGGCGTGAGTCCGCAAGCCCCATTGCGACAAGCGCGTAGACGAGCACGAAGACCATCATCCCAATTCCGCCAATTAATTTGCGCAGGCGTAAACTCATGCCGTGAAGGCTCCCTTGTGGTAATAAGTCGCGGACCCGCTCCACTATCTCTGTGCTATGTGCGGAAACCATCATGACTTTGCAAGACGCACTCTCACTGCCCCGCACACGCTCGATCGCGCCGTCCTCGCGCCCGGTGCACTTATGGTTGATCGTCGTTGCGGCGCTGATCTTTGCGATGGTGCTGGTTGGCGGCGCGACTCGCCTGACCAAATCAGGGCTTTCGATAACCGAATGGGCTCCGGTGACCGGCGTGGTTCCGCCACTCGGCGACGCTGCGTGGCGCGCTGAATTCTCGCGCTACCAGCAAATTCCGCAGTTCTCGAAGCTCAATTCGGACATGACGCTCAGCGGGTTCAAGACAATCTATTGGTGGGAATGGAGCCATCGGCTGCTTGCGCGCGTGATTGGCCTCGCTTTCATCGTGCCTGCACTGGCGTTCTGGATTCGCGGCGATCTCAAGGGCCGTCTGGGGCGTCTGGTCGGGCTCGCAACCGCGCTGCTTGCTCTCGAACCGATCGTCGGCTGGTGGATGGTCGCGTCGGGCTTGAGCGTGCGTACCGAAGTCGCGCAGGAGCGACTCGCAATACATCTGCTAATCGCGGCGGCGACCTTCGCAACCTTGATTTACGCTGCCACGGGCAGCGACGAGCGGCTAACTCAGCCCGTTTCGAGGCGCTTCGTCGCGGCTTCGCATATTTTGCTCGGTTTCATCTTCGTCCAGCTTGGCCTGGGCGCGTTGGTCGCCGGCTTACACGCGGGGCTGATTTACAATACTTGGCCGCTAATGGACGGCCGGTGGATTCCAAACGGGACGTTTGCGCTGACGCCGTGGTGGACGTCGCTCTGGGACGACGTGACCACCGTGCAGTTTGACCATCGGATAACTGCGTATGTCGTGGTGATCTTCGCGTTCGTGCAGGCTGCGGCGGCATGGCGAGCCGCGGCAAATTCTGCTTTGGCCATGCGGGCTTTGTCGATCGCGGGGGTCGTCCTAATTCAGGCGGCGCTCGGGATTATAACGCTGCTCTGGGTCGTGCCGTTAAACGCGGCGCTTGCCCATCAGGCATTCGCCCTAGTCTTGCTGGGCGTGGCTGCCGCACATGCTAGCGCGACCCGGAGCGAGGCGGAGGGATAACAGTCCTGACGCGGGAGTTATCGAGCCGCCCCGTCAGCTTTATTAGCGGCAGGCTGCTCGCCTTTAGCTTGCGCTTCCCCTTCGGCATTGATCTCGGCGCCAACCATGATGACGATAGAGGAAATCCAAAGCCACGTCATAAAACCAATAGCTGCCCCCAGCGTGCCATAAGTTTTATTATAGCTACCGAAATTTGAAGCGTAATAGGCGAATCCGGCAGAGGCTATGATCAGGAATACGACAGCGAAGATGCTTCCCGGCGTAACCCATTTCCATGCCGGCTTTTTGAGCGCCGGGCCAAAGCGATAAATTAGAGCGAGCACCCCAAGGGCCAACGCGATGCCGATTGGCCAACGCAGCCAGCGGATAATTGTCGCCACGAATGTAAAC
>JAYTRP010000164.1:0-6227 GCA_043746145.1 Hyphomicrobiales bacterium
TGGGTGACAGGCACCGATCCCAACAATTTTCTCGCCGATTACGCGAAACTGGTTAAACAATCAGCAAGCCGACATCCCTCTGCGCTGGTGATAGGCAACTATTTTCCTGACACACTTGATCCAATCATCAAGGACATCACAGCGGGCGGCATACCTGTCATTGTCTTTCATGATGGCGGCGCCACCTGGAAGCAAGATGGAGCGGTTGGCTACGTCGGCTTTAGCGCGCGGGACCTGGGGCGTTCAGTCGCCGAGTTGGAGATCAAGGCAGGCGCTAAGCACGGCCTCTGCGTCAATCATGTTCCCGGTAACACGACGCTTGAGCTCGACTGCGCCGGCTATGACGACGCATTCAAGGCGGCTGGCGGCAGCTCAAAAGTGCTGATGATCCAGTTTTCGGACGCGAGCAATTCGGCTCTGGTCACCCAAGCGATCAAAGGCCAATTGTCATCCGACACGGCGCTGGACGCAGTTTGGACTATCGGAGCGGCGCAGGCGGTTGATTCTGTCGCCGCGATCGATCAACTCGGAAAGACCGGCAAGATCGCCAATGGTTCTCTTGGGCTTTCGATGGGATCGCTTGAGGCGCTGCGCGCAGGCAAGCTGCTCTTCATCGCCGACCTGCAGCCCTATCTCGATGGCTATTACGCGCTGCTAGAAGCGTTTCAGTATGCGAAATACGGCATGCTTCCGCAGGGTCAGCTTTCAACGGGCCCATTGATGGTCACCAAGGACAATGTCGATCAGGTCCTGAAGATCAACAAAGATCATCCCGGCGTGCGGGGCACCTCCTAGTTCGTTGAAGTTTAAAGACCGGGGGCGCGTCCGTTCGGTCGGATGCGACCCATCGTTTGGTGATGTATTCGGCCGAAGCGACAAGGCTGTGCGACGCAGGCGCCTGACGAAGATATCGGAGAATGGAATGACATCCATTGCGGAGCCGACGGCGGAGGAACAACGCCCGGCATCGAGGCGAAGCCGATGGTCGTTCAGGCAAATGGCCCGCCGGCCGGAGTTCGGCGCCTTCGTCGCGACAGTGCTCGTGTACGCCTTTTTCGCGGTTTCGACGCACGGGGCTGGCTTTGTCTCCGTTGATGGAACCGCCGGCTGGATGGACACCGCCGCCGAACTCGGGATTATCGCCATCCCTATCGGCGTCCTCATGGTCGCTGGTGAATTCGACCTCTCTGTCGGCGCGGTCGTCGGCGCCTCCTCGATCATCGTCGCGATTGGCACGACCGTCTTCGGGGCGCCGATCTGGCTTATGATTGCGCTTGCGCTCCTGATGGGCGCCGGCATTGGCGTGTTCAATGGCTTATTAACCGTGCGCACGGGACTTCCTTCGTTTATCGTGACACTCGCAGCCAGTTTCAGCGTCGGCGGGCTGTCGCTCGGTTTCGCGCGGCTGCTCACCAACACGACATCGGTCTCGGTGAAAGCCCCTCCTTTGGCTCATGCCGTCTTTGCGGCAAATTGGGGGCAGGCCAATATCTCGATTCTCTGGTGGTTCGCCGTGACGCTGCTCGCGGGCATCGTATTGTCCCGCACTGCCTTTGGTAACTGGATATTCGCAACCGGCGGCAATCCGACCGCCGCGCGCGGCGCTGGCGTGCCGATCAACACCGTCAAAATCATCCTGTTCGTCTCAACCGGCGTATGCGCCGCATTGGTCGGAGTCATTCAGGCGATCGAATACAATTCCGGCAATGCGACCTCCGGCCTGGGTTATGTGTTCCAGGCCCCCATTGTCGCTGTCGTCGGCGGGGTTCTGCTGGGCGGCGGATATGGCTCCGCTTTTGGTGTGTTTCTCGGCACCGTGATTTTCGGCGTCATCAACGTCGGCATCTTTTACACCGGCTGGAGCACGGATTGGGTTCAACTTTTCCTCGGCGCGTTGCTATTGGCGGCCGTGCTGGCGAACAGCTACTTCCGTCGCTTCGCAATGTCAGCCCGATAGGAGATCGCCAGATGACCGACACTCCTCTCATCGAACTGCGCAACGTTTCCAAACATTTCGCGGGCGTCCATGCTCTCACCGATGTCTCGATCGCAGTTTTGCCGGGACAGGTGCTTTGTCTCCTCGGCGACAACGGCGCGGGTAAATCAACGCTGATCAAAATATTGTCGGGATTTCACCCTCCCTCCCAAGGGACGATTTTACTGAATGGTCAGGAGACGCGCTTTGCGGATCCTCGCGACGCGCGTGCAAGGGGCATCGCGACGGTCCATCAGGATATCGGGACGATTCCCCTAATGAGCGTGGGCCGTAATTTTTTCCTCGGCGCCGAGCTCAAAAGACGCGTCGGGCCATTTCGCTGGCTTGACACGGAACGCTGCAACAAAATCGCGCTCGAACAGATCAGCCGTTTTGGCATCACGCGGGTGCGTAATGGCGATCAACTGGTTGGGACGCTTTCCGGCGGCGAGCGCCAGGTTCTAGCCATTGGCCGCGCGATGTATTTTGGGGCGAAAGTCCTAATCCTTGACGAGCCAACCTCGGCGCTCGGCGTTAAAGAGGCGGCGACCGTGCTGCGTTTCATCAATCACGCCAAAAGCCAGGGTGTTGGAATCGTCTTTATCACTCACAACGCGCATCACGCGATGTCGGTGGGCGACCGTTTCGTGGTGCTCATCCAAGGCCGTGTCGCCGCGAGTTTTCGCCGTGGCGAGAAGAGCGGCGTCGAAGTGCTATCGCTCATGGCGGGAGGAGAGCAACTCGATGACGTTGCAGGCGAATTCGCCCATCTCGATCTGAAAGACGCGAACCCGATTGACGCGCGCAAGGCCAACGCCTGAACCGTGAGCCTCAACGCAGTCTTAAAGGCGCAGCGAACATGGGCGTGACCGACCGCATCGACCACATTCTCGAAAGCCTCGTCGAGTCTGGCGGAGCGCCTGGCGTCGTAGCAATCGCCGTGAACGAACGCGGACCGTTCTACCAAATCGCCGCTGGTGTGAAGGGGGTTGGCCGGAACGAGCCGATGACCGTCGATACGATATTCTGGTACGCGTCGATGACAAAGCCGCTAGTCGCCGCCGGCGCGATGCAACTCGTCGAGCAGGGACGCATAGAACTCGACGAACCTCTGAGCGAGCTTCTGCCCGCTCTCGCCGCGCCATTAGTGCTCGACGGATTTGCGGCGGACGGAACGCCAAAGTTGCGCCCCGCCAAGCGACCCATCACGGCGCGACACCTGCTCACCCATACCGCGGGGTTCGGATATAATTGGGCGAATGGCGATATTCTGCGCTACCTGCAGCAGAACGATCTTCCCGATTTGATTCTGTGCCAGAAGCGGTCGCTGTATCAACCTTTGCTCGCCGACCCTGGCGAAAAATGGGAATACGGCATCAGCATCGACTGGATTGGCCAACTCATCGAAGTCGTCAGCGGCCAGTCGCTCCGCGACTACTTGCGCGCGCAGCTGTTTGCGCCACTGGGCATGAACGACACGGATTTTATTCAGACCGACGCGCAGCGCCGGCGGCGCGCCACGGTTCATCAAAAATTTCCCAATGGCGCGATCGTTCCGATCGAGCATGAAGTCGCACAGGCCCCGGAGTTCTTCATGGGTGGCGGCGGACTCTGCGGCGCTCCCCTCGACTATGCTGCGTTCATCCAGATGATGCTGTCGGGCGGTCAGGCGAAAAGCGGCGAGGCGGTGCTCAAGCCTGAGACCGTCGCGCTGATGGCGCGCAACAGCATCGGCGCGCTGCCTGCGGGCGTGTTGAAATCGGTTATGCCGAATCTTTCTCACGATGCGGACTTTTTTCCGGGCTTGCCGCAGGGGTGGGGATTGAGTTTTCTCCTCAATCTCGAGGCCGCGCCGGAGGGGCGAAATGCGGGCAGCATGAGCTGGGCGGGGCTCGCCAACACCTATTTCTGGATAGATCCCGTGGCGCGGATCGGCGGGCTCATCATGACGCAGATGCTGCCGTTCGCCGACCCGGCGGTCCTCAAAACATATAACGCCTTCGAGCGCGCAATTTACGACGAAGTCACGGGCGTTAGAACCGCCTGAGAGGGGCTCTGCAGGGATAGGATAGGCCCAGGAGCTCTCTACCGTCTTCCGACTATGCGGAAGACCGCCGCGCTGCGACGCAGCGATGCTCGGCCGGCTAGACTGCCTCGTTGAACTACCTGCGATCGCGCGGCCGAGCGCATTGCCCATCGCCGCCAACGCCGTGCTTGGATTAGCCCAGCTATTTTGCCGCAACGCGCGAATCGCCTCAGCGCCGCGGGCCATGCTGATGCCGAGATCGCCATCGCCGGCGCGACTGTCGAGTTCGGTGAGAGCAGCTTCTTGCTTCTCGAAGGCGGAGGCGATGGCGAATGCGATTGTCTTCAGCGCGGGCGCCAGGGGTCCAGCGGCGACTGGCGGCGGCTCGGCCAGCGCCTCAGCGGATGGAATGACCTTTCGCTCAGCGATGGCGCCGCCTCGCGGCCAAGCCGGGGCGTTCGTTGGCGCGTCGAGCCGGGCGAGCCGCGCATCGTCGATCGTCAGCAACGACAGCGATACGCCGGGCATTTCGAGCGCCGTCATGAAATTGCCGCTCCAGGCCCGTTCGACCTTG
Source organism: Hyphomicrobiales bacterium (assembly GCA_043746145.1). GTDB lineage: Bacteria > Pseudomonadota > Alphaproteobacteria > Rhizobiales > Beijerinckiaceae > Roseiarcus. The sequence continues at coordinate 4,576 of JAYTRP010000164.1, forward strand.
ATTTTATGTGCGCGAAGGCTCTGCAACGCCCGGCGCGCGACGATCGCCAGTTCCATCGCTGGCGTGCCGCCAAGGCCGTTGACCAGCAGCGCGACGCGGTCGCCGGCGACAATCGCTTTATCGGCGATCAGGACGTCGAGCATAATGTCGACCACCTTGTCCGCCGGCTCGATCGAAACGCGGCGGACGCCCTGCTCGCCATGGATGCCAAGCCCCAGTTCCATCTCATCGTCGCCTATGGAAAAACCGGGCTTGCCTGCTGCGGGAACCGTGCAGGCCCCAAGCGCCACGCCCATCGTGCCTAGCGCCTTTGCGGCCGCCTCGGCCTCGGCGACCACAGCGTCAAGATCGAGGCCCGAAGCGGCTGCCGCGCCGGCGATCTTGTGAACGAAGATGGTCCCGGCAATGCCGCGCCGCCGCGCTGGCTCGACCGTGTCGCGCAGGGCCACGTCGTCGGCGACGACTACGACCTTGGTTGGAATTCCGCCAGCCGTCGCCAACTCCGCCGCGAGGCCAAAATTCAGGCGATCGCCGGTGTAATTCTTGACGACGAGCAGCGCCCCCCTGGGGCCGCTAGCGGCGCGGATGGCGGTCAGCACGGCGTCGACGCTCGGGGATGTGAAGACGTCGCCCGCAATCGCCGCCGCAAGCATGCCATCGCCGACGTAGCCAGCGTGAGCGGGCTCATGGCCGCTGCCTCCCCCAGATAGAACTGCGACGGGACGATCGCTTGGATCTTGCAGGTTTGCTCGGAGGATGACGTCCTCATCGGCGAGCAGCGCCTGGCCGGGGTGTAGATCAACCAAACCCTCCAGCATTTCGCGGACGACGTGGCGAGGATTGTTGACCAGCTTTTTCACGAGCGCCCCTACCTTTATGAATGATGCATTCTTGACGGCGTTGTAGCGAGCAGGCATGGCGCAGGCAATGCCAGAACCGACCTCTCGTGAAGTACGATTGCGCCGTCTTGATTGGCGAAAACAGTGCTTTCCACTGCTTGACAGCAGGTCGATTTCTCTTTCTTGTCCTCATACAATGCATCATTCTTAGAGGGAGGAGACAAGATGCAAACTTTCCATAACAGCGCCTTTACGCGCTCGCGGCAAGATTGAGCCGAACGCGCGAAACAAATGTCACGCGCCCGAGCGGCGACGAACACCCGATGTTCACGATTGGCCTTGGTTTGGTCTCGGGTTGACCTTCATTGGTCAGGCTCGCAAGGCGCCGTGGAAGATCGGTCCAGGCGAGGGGTCGGCGCTATCCGCCAAGCCTTCACGCCGCCAAGCCTTCACGCCCCCAAGCCTTCACGCCCCCAAGCCTGCGCGGATTTGCGCTGCTACCCGGTTCAGGCCGCTTATCTCGAACATCCAGAAAAGGCTAAGCGACGAAATGGCTGCGAAACTGTCCGAAGCAAAGACCGAGAAGGGACCCGGCGTCATGATCGGCAACGCAGGTCCGGGAATGCTGGCTGGCGTCCGCGTCGTCGAGATCGCCGACGAATTGGCTGAGTATTGCGGCCTTCTGTTCGCGGGTTTGGGCGCCGATGTCATCAAAGTTGAACCGCCCGAGGGTTCGCCCACGCGCGCGATTGGTCCGTTCCTTGGTGAAGAGCCGGATCGGGAGCGCTCGATCTTCTTCTGGCACTACAACCG
>JAYTRP010000165.1:0-1927 GCA_043746145.1 Hyphomicrobiales bacterium
CTGCAGAGCGAGTTGCGCGTTCTGCTCAACCAGCAGCACTGTCAGGCCCTCGTCACGGTTGAGGCGCAGCACGGTCTCGAAGATGTCGTCGACAATCTGCGGCGCCAGGCCAAGCGACGGTTCGTCGAGCATCAGCAGGCGCGGCTTGGCCATCAGCGCGCGCCCGATCGCCACCATTTGCTGTTCGCCGCCTGAGAGATAGCCTGCGGTCTGGGTTCGGCGCTCCTTCACGCGAGGAAACAGCGCGTAGATCCGCTCCAAGCCGTCACGCCGCTCCGAACCCGGCCGCGTAAAGGCGCCCATCGTGAGGTTCTCCTCGACGGTCAGGGTGGCGAACAGCGCGCGCCCCTCGGGAACCTGCACACAGCCGCGCTCCACGATTGCGCGGGGTGACTGGCCGGCAAGCGGGGCGCCATCGAGATGGATCGCGCCGCCGACGATCTCGCCGTCCTCTTGGGGCAGCACCCCTGAGATTGCTTTCAGTAGCGTCGATTTGCCCGCGCCATTGGAGCCGAGCAGCGCGACAATGCGTCCCGCCCCGATCTCGAGCGAGACGTCGCGCACCGCCTCGATCGCCCTGTCGTAAACGACTTGCACGTTGGTTAGCGCAAGCACGGCGGCTCCCTCGCAGCGAGATGAGGGCGCGGCGAAGCTCGCTGATCGCCACAGGGTAGCGCGGCCTGCATATTTCCAAATTGACCACGATGAGCAAACATGAAGCGTGGCACCGGTGGACGGCTCCTCCTAATCATTCCAGCGCGGATGGTTTGTCTCTGTCCGTCGCGTCGGCGTTGGCGGCGCCGGTTGGAAAGATGCATTGTCTTTATTTGCTAGCTAACCCCAGTGATTGTCAATCGACCAACGAGCGCAGACTTGATTTTGTAATGCCTGCCGGCGACAATTATGAATTGCGCCTCTGTTTGGCGAAAAACTTGGCTACTTCCGCTTTCATCTCTGGCGAACGGCCCGCGGCGCCTTGCAGATCGCGTTCCATGTCGAGGTGCTCGTCGAGACCGGCGTCCGTTGCCGCCCTGATCAACCGCTTGGTCGCTGCGATCGCTGAGGGCGCGCGCTCGGCCAACCGCGTTGCGATCGTGTCGGCTTCGCCAGCGAGCACGGAATCGTCGTACACCCGCCAGACCAAACCCCAACTCAGGGCTTCCTCCGCGCTGATGCGGTCGCCCAGCAGCATGGCGGGGGCGGCGCGAACGCGGCCGACGAGGCGGGGCATGAACAACGTATTGCCAGCGTCGGGAACCAGCGCGATGCCAACGAAGGGTTCGTAGAAATACGCGGAGCGGGCGGCGATCACGATATCGCCGGCGAGCGCGACTCCGACGGACGCGCCTGCGCAGGGGCCGTTCACCTGCGAAATGATCGGCAGACGCGTTGAGCGCATCAACGAGATCAGCGGGTTGAAGTGAACCTCCAGTACGCGGTCCAGGTCCGGCGTAACGTCCGGTTCGATGGTCGAAAGATCGTACCCGGCCCCAAATGCGCGGCCAGAGCCGGTGAGAATGACGACGCGGATCGCAGCATCCTTGTCCGCGCGGTGTAGCGCATCGACCAACTCGTCCGCGGTTTGATCGCGGTAGGCGTTCAACTTCCCAGGACGCTCGATCGTGATGCGCACAACGGCGCCCTCAGGCCGGTACGAAATATCCTCATACTCGCCCATGCATTCCTCCGCCCGCAGTGGTAAGCCGCCACTCGATTTGTGGCAACCGGTCGGCCCCAAAGAAGGGTTCTTCGTCAACGACAAAGAAAGGCGATCCGCAAGCGCCGTCGGCGACACCCGCGTCGATTGCCTCCGCGAGGCGGCGTCGGCCAAGTGCACCCTCCATGCCTTCACGCGCGGTCGGCGCGTCGACGCCGTGGCGTCCGGCTATGGCGGAGAGCGTCGCGTCGTCCGATATGTCGGCTTGTT
>JAYTRP010000166.1:0-1925 GCA_043746145.1 Hyphomicrobiales bacterium
AGCCGTCGGTAGCATCTGCGACCTCTACTCACCCCAAGAATGCCAAAACTACTTCACACCAGCAGGCTATGGGCCCAATTAAACGCTCGATGCTCTAGCCGGTTATCCCCGCCGGTGGGTCCGACCATCTTTTGCTTCGGGCCATAGTGCGTTCCTTTGTTTGGTGGGTTCAGCCGTAACTGAGCTTTGGTTCGAACTCGCCACGTCCCTCGGGAGCGGTATCGAGCAGGTTCCAAACCGGATCGAGCAAGTCGTTGTGTCGATATTGCTGGCCAGGCCCGGGTGGGACGTAGAGCACTTCTGATTCCCAGAAGTGACGGATCGTGATGCCATCGCGCTGGAAGACATTGAGCATCGGCATGTCCCATTCCTCGCCGTCCTTGAATTTTTGCTGCCGCCGCACGGCGGCCGGGAGGGCCGCGACGCGCTCGATCTGTCGGCGCAGATCCATCTCCTCGACAAGCAAGGCGTTTCGCGCTGTGCGGTAGCCATCGCTCTCATTGGGAAAGCGAATGTGGTGAAAAGTCGTGTCGTCCGTAAATCAGGCAGGTTTGGTGTCGACCATCTCAATCTCCCGCAAATGGTTTCAAAGCGCGCGGACTTTTCGCGAAAACGCGCGCATTTCGCCGACGAACAGTCCGGGTTGCTCGAAGGCCGCGAAATGACCGCCGCGCGCTGGTTCGTTCCAATAAATCAGTCGAGGGAAGGTCCGCTCGGCAAAGGTTCGCGGAGCCATGGAAATCTCGTGAGGGAAGATGCTGCAACCCACCGGCAGATCGACCCTGCCCAGATTTGACTTGGAGGGAAAGTTCTCAAGATAGATGCGTGCGGACGAGGCGCCGGTGTTTGTCAGCCAATAAAGGGTGATGTCGTCGAGCATCTGATCGCGCGTGAGCGCTGACTCAGGAAGACCTGTATTGTCCGTCCAGGCCTGAAATTGTCCGTAAAGCCAGCCGGCCTGGGCAACAGGTGAATCGGCAAGTGCGTAGCCGACCGTCTGTGGGCGCGTCGCTTGCAGCAAAAAATATCCGAAGCCGTCCGTCTGAAACCGCTTGGTCGCATCGACATAACGCTGCTCTTCGGGGGATAGTCCCGATGTCGGCATGGGATCGGGCATGACTTGGGGAAACGTGAGGTGAATGGCGGCAAGGCCGGGCGGGCGTTGCTGAGCCATTTTTGTGGTGACGACAGCGCCCCAGTCGCCGCCTTGGGCAATGTATCGGCGATAGCCGAGACGACCCATCAGTTCGCCCCACGCGCGCGCAATATGATCGGCATTCCAGCCTCGCGCGCCGGGCTTGTCGGAAAAGCCGAAGCCGGGCAGTGACGGCGCGACGAAGTGGAACGCATCCTCTGCCTGCCCGCCGTGCGCAGTAGGGTCGGTGAGCGGTGCCACGATCTCCATGAATTCGATCACAGATCCCGGCCAACCATGCGACATGAGGATCGGCAGCGCATTGGCGTGCTTCGACCGGGCATGGATGAAGTGGATGCCGAGGCCGTCAATCGTCGTGCGGAATTGCGGAATCCGCGCGAGCGACGCCTCGCAACGACGCCAGTCATAACCGTCTTGCCAGTAATCGACGAGCGCGCGCAAGTTCGCGAGCGGCGCGCCTTGTGACCAGCCCGGACCGGTTTCGTGCTCGGGCCAGCGGGTTTGCGTCAGACGGCGTTTCAGGTCGGTCAGCGCCGCGTCCGGCGCGTGATAGGTGAACGGCGTGATCGCAACGAGCAGGTCGCGCCGTGTGATTCTAACTGTGCTCATGATGTCTGCCTTTCCTGCTCAACGGTCCGCCGCCGCTACTTCGGATCGCGATGCTCTCCGATCGGCACATCGTGCGTGACGTTCCAGCCGAAATCGACTTCGAGCGCGACGATCTGTCCGTCGCGGATGGTCAGGATTTCGGTGTTGCGAAAGCGGGCTT
>JAYTRP010000167.1:0-18124 GCA_043746145.1 Hyphomicrobiales bacterium
AGCGCGCCGGAGACCATGGCGCCATCAGGCAGCAAGCCCATCAGCGCCAGCGCCGTCATGGTCTTGCCAGAGCCTGATTCGCCAACCACGCCGAGCGACTGTCCGGCCTCCAGCGTGAAAGAAGCTTCTCGCACGACTCGGCGCGGGCCGGCCTGCGTCGGCAGGTCGATCGCCAATTCCTCGACTTCGAGCAGCATCAGCGCCGCGCCCGCAGTTTTGGGTCGAGCGCGTCGCGCAGTCCATCGCCGAGCAGGTTGAGGCCAAGCACGCTGAGCGCGACCGCGAGGCCGGGGAACACTGCCAAGCGCGGCGCGATATACATCCATGCTTGCGCGTCGGCGAGCATGCGCCCCCAGGAGACCAGCGGCGGCTGCGCGCCCAGACCAAGATAGGACAGCGCGGCTTCGGCGAGGATCGCGATCGCGAACTGGATCGTCGCCTGGACGATCAGGGAGGCAGCAATGTTTGGCAGCACATGCGTTAAGGCGATTGACACCGGCCCGCGTCCCGCCGCGCGGGCGGCGAGCGTGAATTCGCGCGAGAGGACACTGTTCGCGCTGGCTCGGGTAAGCTTGGCGAAGATCGGCACATTGGCGACGCCGATCGCCAGGATCGCATTGACGACGCCCGGTCCATAGGTCGCCGTCAGCAGGATCGCCAGCAGCAAAGCGGGAAACGCGAACATGAAGTCGCAGAGCTTCATGATCGCGTCCTCGACCCAGCCTTTGGCGCTCGCCGCGAACAGCCCCAGCGCCACGCCGGCGCCTAGCCCAATGCCGACCGCGATGATCCCGACTAGCAACGAGACGCGCGCGCCAGCCAGGATTTCCGAGGCGACGTCCCGACCCAGCGCATCGGCTCCCAACCAATGCGCGAGCGAGGGCGCGGCGAGCTTGTGGCGCATGTCGATGCCCGCAGGAGCGTAGGGCGTCCAGATCAGCGACAGTAGGGCTGCAAACGCGAGCAGTGCAACGAGCAGGGCGCCAAGACGGAGGCTTGCGGTGCGGGTCATCAGGCGACGCCCGCGCGTAGTCGTGGATCGATCGCGGCGGCGGCGAGGTCGACGACCGAGTTGAGCAGGATGACGAAGGCCGCGAGCCCCATCACGCAATCCTCCACCACCAGCACGTCGCGATTGGCGATCGACTGCACGATGAGCCGACCGAGCCCAGGCAGCACGAACACGTTCTCGACCACCACCGCGCCCGCGATCAGATTGGCGAATTGAAGGCCGAGTATGGTCAGGATTGGCGGCGCGGCGTTCGGCAGCGCGTGGCGCCACAGCGCTTGTGTTCGCGACAGGCCCTTGGCGCGCGCGGTGCGCATGAAATCCTCGTTCAGCGCCTCCAACAAAGCCGAGCGGGTGACGCGGGTCAGGATTGCCGCCTGCACAAGCCCTAGCGCGAGCGCCGGGAGAATGAGCGCGCCGATCGCGCGCGAGGGGTCGGACCAGCCGGGAAAACCGCCCGCGGGCACGAGACGGTAATGTACCGCGAAGATCAGCACGAGCACGATGCCGAACCAGAAATTCGGAACTGCAAGGCCGAACTGGCTCGCCGCCATCACGACCGCATCGCCGGTCTTGCCGCGTCTTTCGGCGGCGTAAACTCCCGCCGTCAGCGCGACTGCCGTGGCGATCGCCATCGAGATCAAGGCGAGCGGGCCGCTCACGGTCAAGCGGTCGAGAATGATCGGCAGAATTGGCGAATTATAGGCATAGGACTGGCCGAGATCGCCGCGCAGAGCGCCCGAGAGCCAAGCGAGATAGCGCTGCGGCAGTGGCACGTCGAGCCCGAGCTTATGCGCCAGCGCCGCCACCGATTCGGGCGTCGCGGTGGCGCCAAGCATCGTTTGCGCCGCGTCGCCTGGCAGCGCCTCGAGCGCGCCGAAGATGACGAGCGAGGCGAACGCCAGCGTCAGGACCAGAATGGCGAGGCGCCGCAGCGCGAAGAAAATCATGCCCCACCATAGGGGCAGGCGGCGGTAGCGGGCAATCGGCTAGCTGCACTGCACACAGGTTCGATGACGGGTCGACTGCCGGACCGACACGCCGCGCTTCGCTACTGGCAAATGCATTGTGTACGTTAGGGGACTAGGCCCGCCGCCTAACGCCCGGTGTTTTCGCGCGCTTACGTCCGGGCGCCCCAATCCGCCAAACCCAGACGCGAGAACATTCCGTCCTTAAAGGCTTCGAACTCCTGACGCTTGTAAGCCGGTATCAAGGCGCGCGCGTCGGCTCCGGCCACGTAACGGAATGTCGGTGTCGTCGTCGTCGCCGCCTCGAACACCAAATCGGCAACCTCTTGGGGGTCTGCGCCGACGCTGCCTGCCTGCATCGCCGATCGTAGCGCGCCGCGATAGCGCTGCGCATTTTCCCAATGAGGCGAGCTCTCGTCAAAATTTGCAGCCGTCACGGTGTTGTTGTTGAAGTTCGTGCGAAAAACCCCGGGTTCCACTACGGCGACTCGGACGCCGAACGGCGCCATTTCGAACCAGAGAGCTTCAGATAACGACTCTAACGCGTGTTTGCTGGCGGCGTAGGCCGACGTATAGGGCAGGGTCAGCCAACCCAGGACCGAGGAAAGGTTGACGATAGCGCCCTGCTTTCGATTGCGCATGTCTGCCGAAACCGCGCGAATCATACGGACAACGCCGAAGACGTTCGTGTCGAACTGGCGGCTCAACAACTCGTCCGAGAGGGAGTCGACCGGGCAGGCGAGTTCGAAGCCCGCATTGTTGACCAGAACATCGATTGGGCCTGTCTTCCGGGCTTCGGCGATCGCCCCATCAATTGAGACTTGGTTGGTGACGTCCAGCCGAACCGGATGAATGTTCGGCAACTCAAGCGCTAATGCCTCGAGATCGCCCGCTCGATCTTTCGAACGAAACCCAGCATGCACAATGTAACCGGCTACCGCGAACTTGCGGGCGGTCAGCAGACCAAAACCGCTGTTGGCACCGGTAATCAGAACGTTCGACATGGCTAAATCCTTCCCTGATGAGACAAGGAGAATTTGACACTTTGAACTAAAAACGTCAAGTCGTCAGTTTATCAACCAGTCGACCAGTCGTTGAATCCGTTCTTTGAACTTGGCCTTCGAGACATGAACATCGCCAGATCGCATTAGACCCTTGGCTGCGGCGATAAGCGTATCCGCGACGGCGTCCGCCTCATGCATTCGCCCATGGCGGACGAGCGCTTTCACGACAAGCGCCTGGAACGCGCCGTCAGCGGCGCGGGTCGCTGTCCCTGTCAGGCGGTGCGTGGCGTCTACGAGTTCAACGCCGTGAGGACTTTCGGTGATCACGGCGAGCGTGCGACCGAACTTTGCCTCAAGCAGGCCCTTTAACGCCCCCTCTAAGGTTTGGTTCATATCCAGCGCCTCGGCGGCCTCGCTGAGAGTTTTAGCGTTAAGCTCGTCGACGACGGCCCGAAGGACATCCTCCTTGCCAGGAAAATAGTGGTAAAGCGCGGTGCGTGAAACTCCAGCCCCGGCGGCGATGTCGGCCATGCTGGCGCGTTCAAAACCAAAGCGCAGGTAGGCCGCGCGCGCGCCGCTCAAAATGCGGCTTCGTCGGTCAACGGCATCGTCTTCGTCATCGCGCATGGTCTCGGCCACACATTTCAATTCGGCTAAATTCCATACAGCAAGTGTCCGCGCCGCCTACCGCAAATTCCCGGTATGCCCGAGCGAGTAGCGTCCGGGCTGCGGCCAGACGGTCAGGCCGTGCGGCATGCCGCCGACCGGAATGGTTTTGACTGCGCCGTCGTCGGTGTTGAACGCGTAGATGACGCCGTCGTAGCGTCCCGAAAGCCAGAGATATTTCCCGTCCGCGCTGACGTTGCCCATGTCCGGGCTGCCCCCGCCGGGAATTGGCCAAGTCGCCACGACTCCCCAGGTGGCGAAATTCATCACGGAGACGCTGCCTTCCCCCTTCTTGACGCCAGCGAGATTGTGGGTGCCTCGGTTGGAAATATAAAGTTGCTTGCCGTCGCGGCTGGGATAAAGCCCGTGCGCGCCGACGCCGGTGGGAATGAAGCCGATTTCCTTGAATTTATCGCCGTCGATCACGACGAGGCCGTCGCCCAGCATATCGGCGACGAAATAGACCGATCCGTCCGGCGCAACGCGAATGTCCTGCGGGATATGATGCGGCGACATTTGCAGCAGGCTTTCGAGCCGATGATGGACTAGATCGATTTTGGCGAGCTTGTCGTTGTACTCGCAGGTGAAGATTGCATAGGAGCCGTCGAGCGAGAAATCGGCGTGATTGATGCCGGCGCAGCCGGGAACGTTGATGTAGGTTTGCAAATCCATGGTGTGTGGATCGCGAAACTCCAGCCGCCTTAGTGACTCCGCGACCAGGATCGCGGAGCGCCCGTCAGGCGTGAAATACATATTATAGGAATCGGGCACTTTAATCGCCGTACCCGGCTTACCTGTTTTGGGATCGATCGGCACGACCGAGGCGTGGCCTCCAGTGTAGCTGATATCGCCCGACACCCAGAGCGTCTGAAGGTCCCATGAGGGGACAATATGCTGCGGGCTCGGCACCGCGACGAAGCTGTCGATCAGGGTAAAGGTTTTGGGGTCGATGACGTCGACCTTTCCCGTCATCAGGTTTGGCGCATAGACCCGCTCCAACGCTCCCGCTGTCGCAGGGCTTATCTTTCCAGCGGTCGTCTCCGAATAGACGTTCTTGGGGTCGACTTGCGCGGGCATCGTCAGATTGCCGGGCGGAAGGGCTGGCGCGGGGGGCGGCCCCAGATGGAACGCCGCGTCCTGCACGAAATCCTCGTCTGACTTACTCTCTTCGGGAAATCCGAGGCAGGGCGGAGGGCAGGGTTTGACGCCGGAGCACCAGTCCGGGACCGTCAACGACTGCGCCCGATTCGGCGCCGCGATCCAAGCTGAAGCGCCGAACGCCGTAAGTGCAACGACGCCGGCCGCAAAATAGGAGTGCAATAGACACGTCAATCCTGCCGCTCCCAAGCCGTGGCGGCCCTGGCCTACCTATGATCTCAGTCCAATGACTATCAGATGAACAGACGCTCTGCACTAATCCTGCTTCTTTTCGCGGCGGGGCAGCCGGCGGACTAGAGGCTCAACTCCGTCCGGTTCGCAGCGCTCGCAGCACGATCGTGAGAATGCGCTCGAATCGCGACGCCAGCGCCGACGAGGCGACGTCCTTGTCCAGTTGCATCGCGACGGGGTGGATGAACCGATGCGCGGCGTCGAAGATCAACGCCATCGCTCGCCGACGATCAGTCATTGCGAAAGCGCCGGAGGCGACGCCCTCCTCATAGACGCGCTGAATGTCGGACTGCACGCGCGAGCGATGCTTGCGCACGCTTGGGCGCTCCTTCGCCAGCGCGTCGATCAGGAGATCGAATAGCGCCGGTTCGGTCTCGAGCGTTTCGCGATAGACCCGATGCACCGCCAGCAGCATTCGCTCCAGCTTGTCATAAGCGGGGTCGGCGCCATCGGCGGCTTCCTGAAGGCGCGCTTCGAGCGGGCGCAACCATGCCGCCGTGATCTCCTCGAACAACGCGGTCTTCGAGGCGAAATAGCGGTAGACGTTCGCGTGCGTCATGCCCGCCTCCGCCGCGACGCCGACGACGGTCGTTCGCGCCGCGCCGAATCGGCGCAGATGCACGCGTGCTATCTCGAGCAGGCGCGCTTCGGTGGATTCCGGGGCCTGCGTCTTCGCCACGCTCACCCCTGGAGCGCGCTATCGCGAAAGGCCGGCGAGCCAATGCTTGGAAAGCCGGCAGGCGACTGAAAACGCGGGATTGAAGACGTTGGCGACGTCGTAGCGGACGGTTTGGCCGAGCAGGTGGCTGGCGGACATCGCGTCGAGCCCATAGTCGGCTTCAAGCCAAGCCAGCATCTCCGAGGTCGCGATTTGCAGCGCATGATCCAACGGGCGGGCATTGCCGACCGTGAAGATGTCGGTTGCGGTTTCGCCGCGCGGCCAGCGAATTGTCTTGCCCTTTAGAATCCGGACGGTGAACTCGACCTCGAACGAGGTTTCAATGCCAGTCCCGACGATCTCGCCGTCGCCTTGGCAGAAATGACCATCGCCGAGATAGAACAGCGCGCCCGGAACTGCGACGGGAAAATAGGCCGTCGTTCCGGGTCCAAACAGGCGGTAATCCATATTGCCGCCATACGATCCGCTTGTCGCGGTCGACAAAGCTTGGCCCATCGCTGGCGCCACGCCAAAGCAGCCCAGCATCGGCGTCAGCGGAACAACCCACGAGCCAAGCGCCGCTGGCGGTTCAGCGAGCCGCGCACGATTCGTTTCGCGATCGAGCCGCCAAGTCACGCGTTGGCGCTCCGGCAACTTCGCCGCCGCGGCGGGTTCCACCACATTGGCGGCGACAGGGCTATAGGTCCAACCTTCGTCGCGATCGGGCGACATGCGATCAATGCGGACGGCGAGCGTATCCCCGGGTTCAGCGCCCGAGACGAAGAACGGCCCGGTCATCGGATTTGGCGCAGTATGCCGCTGCCGCAGCGACGCATCGCGTCCCGCAGCATCGAGCGTGTTGGTCACGACAGTATCTCCGTCGCCAATTGATAGGGACGGTTCGGCTACGCCAATGACATTATAAAAACGTTCTGGTTTAAAAACATAACGGGGCATGTTGCGCCTCCCGTCGTCATAATGACGGCGCTGCAAATCTTCTGCAACTGTCATGTCTCCTGCAACCGTCATGTCTCCTGCAACCGTCGTGTCTTCTGTAACCGTTATGCCGCCCGAGAACCTCGGGACGTAGCAGCAGGCGTCATGACGCGATTGCGACCTGCGCGTTTGGCGGCATAGAGGGCCGCGTCGGCTGCCGCAGTCAACGATTCAAACGAACTGTCGGCGATATTGGCCGATGTGACTCCAAAGCTGGCGGTGGCGACGCCTAATTCGCCGCCGCCGGAATGGAGGATCCTCAACGCTACAACGGCGGCTCGCAGCCGTTCAGCGACGCGCTTGGCATCCACCAACGAGGTTCGCGGCAGCAAAAGCATGAATTCTTCGCCGCCATAGCGCGCGGCCACGTCGTCCTCCGAACCGATTTCGTCGAGCGCGCAACCCGCGATTCGCCGCAGACAAGCGTCGCCCGCCTGATGTCCATAGAGGTCGTTGAAGGCTTTGAAGCGATCAACGTCGTAAAGGACGATTGACACGGGTGAGACCATGGCGCTGTCACGCGACCATAATTGCGCCGCCACCTCGTCGAGGCGGCGGCGGTTGGCAAGCCCCGTCAGAACATCATGGCGGGCCTCACGGCCAACGGCGACGACGCGCAAGCGATTGCGCAAATCGAGCAGATAGGCACGCCGGGCGCCGAGGTTGCGCTGCAGATTGGCGTGCAGCGTCAGCAACGCGCAAATCGCAAGCGCGCCGACCTCAACCCAGATTGACGCTGCGGGGCGAGGATTTGAAAGCCCAAGCGAAACACCAAATATTGCGAAACATCCTACCGTCACCCAAGTCGCCGCACGCGTGCTGAGCGGCAGCGCCGCGTTGGCGCAGGTCGCGACAAGCGCAATGAACGCCAAATATTGCCCGGCCCCGTTTGACCGGCTCGCCCCATAGATCATTGCGATTTGCGCACCAACCAGCAGGGGGCGCGCCGCGGCGAGGACGTCGCGTGAAAGACGACCAACGGCCTCGCCGACATAAGCGGCGATCACAAGCAGGAGCGGCGTTACGATGCCAAAATGAAGCGCTGCGGCGTACCAGAACGCATCGGGTGTAAGCGCCGCCTCGCCTAGCAGTAGGAGGCAATAGACCAGCGTTTGAGCGAGCGTAGCGTGTGCAAGGCTGCGCGCTTGATCCGCGCCAGTCTCAGCCTCGAATTTGCGCTCGAGCCACACTGGTAAGCAGAACCGGCGCGTGTCGAACAGGGCAGCCTCGACTCCCTCAATAGTCGCCTCGACGGTCATCGACGCAGACGACCGACGCCTGTCAGGCGGTCGCGCGAAGGTCAGTCGTCGATCCATCGCTCTAACCTGTCAAACGGCGACCGCAATCGGGGTGACAAACGCCGCTGACTGTCACATGCAGGAAACTATTTCGCGTCGAATTCCGAGCTACGACGCTACGTCACCCCGCAGCCAGAGCCAGTTGCGCCGCCGCGCTGACCAGTCCGTGCATGTGGCGCGTTCCAAGTCGCGCTTCCGCGATAATTGCGGAGAGCAACGACGCCGAGTCGATGCTCTGGTTTGCCGCCGCTCGTCTTGCCCGATGAAAAGCTTCTTCAAGCAGGCGAGGGTCAATGTCGCTCAACGCGCTATATTTTACTGCGAGCTTCATTGGGCTCCCCTTTGGTAAAGACGCAGGGAACGAATAGCGAAAATCTACTGCGAGCTTGCCCAAGAGGGGCAGTCCAATTTGATTCAAATTGTCGGTGTTTAGCGCGGGGAACAAGTTTGCGCCGTCAACCGCCGTCGGAGAGCAGCGACAGGCTGAGCTGGGCGCTTTCGCCCTCAACATCGGTCAGCCCGGTCGGATAGTCGCCGGTGAAGCAATGGTCGGTGAACTGCGGGCGCGCATTGTCGCGCTTGGGGAAGCCCATGGCGCGGTAGATGCCGTCCACCGAGAGGAACGCCAAGCTATCCGCGCCGATGAACGCACGCATCTCTTCCAGATTCATGCGTGCGGCGAGCAACTTGTCGCGCTCGGGCGTATCGATTCCATAAAAGTCGGGATGCGTGATCGGCGGCGAGGAAATGCGGAAGTGAACCTCGCGCGCTCCGGCGTCGCGCATCATCTGCACGATCTTCACGCTCGTCGTGCCACGAACCACGGAATCGTCGACCAGCACAATGCGCCGGCCCTCAACCACCGCGCGATTGGCGTTGTGCTTAAGTTTGACGCCGCTCTCGCGGATCGCCTGGGTCGGTTGTATAAAGGTGCGCCCGACGTAATGATTGCGGATAATGCCGAGTTCAAACGGTATGCCGCAGGTTTGCGCGTAGCCGAGCGCGGCGGGCACGCCCGAATCGGGAACCGGCACGACAACGTCTGCAAACGCTGGCGCCTCGCGCGCGAGTTCCGCCCCCATCGCCTTGCGGGCGTCGTAGACGGAACGGCCATGCACGACCGAATCGGGTCTCGCGAAATAGATATATTCAAAGATGCACGGCCGCATTCTCTGCGGGGGAAACGGCTTGAGGCTGCGTAAGCCATGCGCGTCGGCGACGACAACCTCGCCATTCTCGACGTCACGCACGAACTTAGCGCCAATGATGTCGAGCGCGCAGGTCTCCGAGGTCAGAATCGGACATCCCTCGAGCTCACCAAGCACGAGCGGGCGAATGCCGAGCGGATCCCGCGCGCCGATTAGTTTCTTGTTGGTGAGCGCGACGAGAGCGCAGGCGCCATCGACTCGCTTCAGGGCGTCGATGAACCGATCGACAATACGTGCTTTGCGCGAACGCGCGGTCAGCAGCAGCACGACTTCGGTGTCTGAAGTCGATTGGCAGATCGCGCCCGCGTCGATCAATTCGCGCCGAAGCGTCAGTCCGTTAGTCAGATTGCCGTTATGGGCGACTGCGAGACCACCCGACGCGAGTTCCGCGAACAGCGGCTGCACATTGCGCAGAATAGTTGCACCGGTCGTGGCATAGCGCACATGGCCCACCGCAGCGGAGCCGGGCAGGCGTTCAATCGTCGCCGCGCTGGAAAAATGGTCGCCAACCAGGCCAAGCCGACGCTCTGAATGGAAGCGCGTTCCGTCGAAGGCGACAATGCCCGCAGCCTCCTGGCCACGATGCTGCAGAGCGTGCAAGCCAAGCGCCGTGATCGCGGCTGCATCGGGATGGCCAAAAATGCCAAATACGCCGCATTCTTCACGCAGGCGATCGGCGTCAAGATCAAAGGGAGCAGTTATGTCAGGACCATCCATCAGGGCTTTTGGATTTCTAAGGCTTGGCGGGCGTGGGGAAAGCGACCGGCGGGGCGGGCGGGGGCAGCGTCACTTTGCTATTGATCAGCGCGTCGAGCTTCTGCTTGTCCGAGTTTGCGCTTGAGCTGCTGGGCTTGGCTGGTGGCGCGGGCGTTGCAATCGGGGTGGGTTGCAGATCGCTCGGCTTGGTCTCGTCACCGGGTTGATCTGCGCTGGCGGGCGCGGTTTTCGACTTGATCCAGGCCTCCAAGGTCGTCGCCGCGTCTTCGGGCAACAGCGCGATGATGCGATCGGCGGTTTCGTTGAGCGCAGGCCGCGTCTTGGCGGTGCGCACCCAATCGGGCTGCTGTTTGTCGCCGACAAGCCAGTTGAAGATAGAGAAGGCGACCACAGCGAGCAGGAAGCCACGAACCGCTCCGAACACGAAGCCAAGGGAGCGGTCGAGCGCGCCAATCTTGCTGTCGAGGATCGCGTCGGAGAGACGAACAGTGAACAGCGACACGACAATCAGCGTCGCGAAAAAGACTAGCGCCGCCGAGACCGCCTGCGCGACGGTCTGCTTGTGAATGTAGGGCTCGAGGTGCGGCAATACATAGGGATACAAATAGTAAGCCGCCGCGGCGGCTGCGATCCAGGAGCCGATCGCCAGCACCTCACGCGTGAATCCGCGCATTAACGAAAGTAGGGCTGAAATAAGGACGACCGCAATTACACCGAGATCAAGATAAGAGGGCATCAAACAAAAGCCTCGTCAGAGCGCGGAAGGCCTCGATGGCCCTGAAGCCCCTCTATCCCGCGACGCTGGGCCTTATAGCGAAGCTGGTTCACTTCGTCACCTTTAACGCGACTCCGAGCGCCGCGATTTCGGCGACAAGGCTCGCAACCGAGGCAAGCGGGGAGATGACAAGGGGTGCGGATTCGTCGGCCTTTTGTCCTGGGGGCGCGACTGCCTTGGCAAAGCCCAGCTTGGCCGCCTCCTTTACGCGTAGCCCCGCATGTCCCACCGCGCGCACCGCGCCCGACAGCGCGATCTCGCCGAAATAGACCGCGTCATAGGGCAGTGCGACTCCAACGAGCGAACTGACCAGCGCAGCGGCGGCCGCGAGGTCCGCAGCGGGTTCGCTGATGCGAAGACCGCCCGCGACGTTGAGATAAACGTCGTGCTGCCCAAGCTTGAGCCCCCCATGCGCCTCCAGCACCGCGAGCACCATCGCGAGCCGGTTTGAATCCCAACCGACCACGGCGCGACGCGGCGTGCCTAGCGTCGACGGCGCGACCAGCGCCTGGATTTCCACCAGTAGGGGCCGCGCGCCTTCCACGCCCGCGAATACCGCCGCTCCCGGCGCCGCGCCGTCGCGGCCGGCCAGAAACAGCGCCGAAGGATTGGCGACTTCCGCAAGGCCGCCGCCCGTCATCTCAAACACGCCGATCTCGTCGGTCGCGCCAAAGCGGTTTTTGGAAGCGCGTAGGATGCGAAAAGAATGCTGGCCCTCGCCTTCGAACGACATGACGGCGTCGACCATGTGCTCGATGACACGCGGGCCGGCGATCTGGCCATCCTTCGTTACGTGCCCGACCATGATGACCACGGCCCCGCTGGACTTGGCGAATCGGATCAAAGCCTGTGAAGCCGCGCGGACCTGACTGACCGTCCCTGGCGAGGATTCCACCGATTCGGTCCACATGGTCTGGATCGAATCGACAATGACAAGTCGCGGAGCTTCTCCAGAGCCGAGCGTCGCGACGATGTCCTCGATCAGCGTCTGCGCGGCGAGTTGGACTGGCGCCGAGGCGAGCCCAAGGCGTCCCGCGCGCAGGCGCACCTGTTCGGTCGATTCTTCGCCGGAGACGTAGACCACTCGTCCGCCGCGCCGCGCCAAGGATGCGCACGCCTGGATAAGCAGCGTCGATTTGCCGATGCCAGGCTCGCCGCCAATCAGCGTCGCCGATCCGGGAACGAACCCGCCCCCGGCCACTCGATCAAGTTCGCTAATGCCTGTGACAACGCGCGTGATGGGCGCGGAGGCGCCGGAAAGATCCTCGAGCGGGAATGCCCGTCCGGCCCCGCCGCGCCGCAGAGCCGCGCCGCCCGCGCCGACGCCGAGCGCCGCCGCCTCTTCGACGATCGTGTTCCACTCGCCGCACGATTCGCACTTGCCCTGCCAGCGCTGACTGATGGCGCCGCAGTTCTGGCAAACGTAGGAAGCACGGGTTTTGGCCAAGATGCTCGTCAGTTAAGCGTATCGCCGTTCTCGGCCAGAACCGCGCCCGCGAGATAGAGCGAACCTGCGATTAATATGCGCGGCGGCGCCGGCCAAGTTTCGGCGGAAATCAGATCGAGCGCGGCGCTGACGCTGTCGGCGACGCGCGCGGAAAGTCCGACGCGCGAAGCAATTGCCGCAACTTCTTGCGCCGGGCGCGCGGCGTGTTCGCCGGGTATTGGCGTAGCGATAACCTCGCGCACCAAGCCGTGGAAGTGAGAGAGAAAACCGCCGGTATCCTTGGTGTTCAAGGTTCCGCAGATCATGACCAAGGGTCGTGGCGAGGCTTCCTCGAAGTCAGCCATCGCTTCGGCGAGCACGCGTCCGCCGGCCTCGTTATGCGCGCCGTCGAGCCAGACCTCGGCGCGAGGCGGCGCGTGATCGATCAGGGGTCCCTTGCGCAGGCGCTGCAAACGCGCCGGCCACCGTGCTTCGAGCAATCCGCGTTCGAACATCGCGGTCGGAAGCTCCGGCGCGACAATTCGCAAAGCCGCGATCGCGCTGGCGGCATTGCCGTATTGGTGGCGACCCGCGAGCCGGGGCTTTGGCAGATCAATCAGGCCGAGCGCATCCTCGTACACAAGCCGGCCATGCTCTGCGCGCATCGAGAAATCGCGATCCAGCACTCGCCGCGGGGCGCCAATTTTCAGCGCCTCGCGCTCGATCACCCGGAGCGCAGCCTCCTCCTGCGCAGCGATGATCGCGGGCGCGCCGCGGCGCAGAATTCCTGCCTTTTCATAGGCAATCTTGTCGACAGTCGCTCCCAGAAATTCGGGATGATCAATCGAGACAGGGGTGATCACAGTCGCGGCGGGACGGGCGATCACATTGGTCGCGTCATAGCGGCCGCCCAACCCGACTTCGAGCAGCAAATAGTCCGCCGGCGTCTGGCTGAACAACAGGAAGGCCGCAGCCGTGGTGATCTCGAATACCGAGATCGACTGGCCCGCGTTGACGCGTTCGCATTCATCGAGCGCTTCAGCGAGCCGCGTATCGTCGACGATTTCGCCCGCCAGTCGGATACGCTCGTTGAATCGCACGAGATGAGGCGAGGTGTAGACATGCACACGCTTGCCAGCAGCTTCAAGAATAGCTCGCATGAACGCGATCGTCGAGCCCTTGCCGTTGGTCCCGGCGACATGGATGACCGGCGGCACGTGCAAATTCGGCGAGCCGAGGTCGACAAGCAAACGCTCGATGCGGCCTAGCGAAAGGTCGACGAGGCGGGGATGGAGAGGCGCGAAACGCGCCGTGATAGCATCAGGAATGTTCACATCCGGCTCCAGGCGCCGACGCGCGGGGCGAGAGGTCACGCGGCCGCGGCGGCCGGCTTTTTGGCGAGCAGTTTGCACAGCCTCGATATGGTTGCCCGCATTTGCGTGCGCGGCGTCACAAGGTCGACCATGCCATGATCTTTGACGAATTCGGCGCGCTGGAAGCCTTCGGGAAGGCGCTGCCGCACTGTTTGTTCAATCACCCGCGCGCCGGCGAATCCAATTACCGCGCCCGGTTCGGCAATCTGCACGTCGCCGAGCATTGCGTATGAGGCAGTGACGCCGCCGGTCGTCGGATTTGTGAGAACGACGATGTAGGGCACGCGCGCGGCGCGCATCCGCTGCACCGAGACGGTCGTGCGCGCCATCTGCATAAGAGAAAACATTCCCTCCTGCATGCGGGCGCCGCCCGAAGCGGTGAAGATGACGAACGGCGCCTGTCGGGCGACGGCTTCGCCCATGGCCGTCACAATCGCCTCGCCCGCGGCCATGCCCAAGGTGCCGCCCTGAAAGGCGAAATCGTGCACGGCGCTCACGACTTCCTGATCCTCGATGCGGCCGACAACCGCCAGGATCGCGTCGCTTGAGCCGGTTTTGACGCGATGCTCTTTCAAACGGTCGGCGTATCGCTTGATGTCGCGAAATTTCAGCGGATCGACTGGCGATTCCGGGACCGTCAGGGTCTCATAATCGGCATTGTCATACAGCGCCGCGAGGCGAGCCCGAGGCGTGATCGCCATGTGATAGCCCGAGCCAGGCACCACCATCAGATTAGCTTCGAGGTCCTTGTGGAAAACTAGTTGCCCGCTTTCCGGGCATTTAACCCATAGATTTTCCGGAGTATCGCGGCGTAGCAGCGATCGAATCTTGGGCGGAACGACGTTCGACATCCAGTTCATCGGATCGCCTTCCCGTTAGCCGACTTGACCACGCTACGCACGCCCGCCGACAATTCGGCCGTGAGCGAAGCGACCGCCTCGATAGTGCCGGGCCCTGCTTGGCCATCTATCAGGGACCGTCGCAGCGCCTCGATCAGCGCCGAGCCGACTACGACGCCATCGGCGATTTGCGCCATCGCCGCCGCGCTCGCGGCGTCTCGGACCCCAAACCCGACCGCAACCGGAAGATGGGTATGCTGCTTGATTCGCGCAACCGCCGCGCCGACCACATCGGCCTGCGGAGCCGCCGAACCCGTTATGCCCGTTATCGAAACGTAATAGACAAATCCCGATGTATTGGCGAGCACGATCGGCAGCCGCGCGTCATCCGTTGTCGGCGTCGCCAGACGGATAAAGTTGAGCCCGGCTTTGAGTGCGGGAACGCAGAGTTCCTCGTCCTCCTCGGGAGGAAGATCGACGACGATCAGTCCGTCAACCCCGGCCGCGTCAGCGTCGGCAAGGAAGCGTTCGACGCCATAGATATAGATCGGATTATAGTAGCCCATCAGCACGACGGGGGTTTTTGCGTCCTCAGTCCGGAACGCCGCCACCATCGCCAGCGTCTTTTTCAAGGTCTGTCCGGACTTCAAAGCCCGTAGCCCAGCAGCTTGGATGGCAGGGCCGTCCGCCATCGGGTCGGTGAACGGCATGCCGAACTCGATCAAGTCGGCGCCGGCTTTCGGAAGAGCCTTGACGATGGCGAGCGACGTTTCAAAATCCGGATCGCCCGCCATGACGAAAGTCACCAGCGCCGCGCGGCGCGCTTGTGCGAGAGCAGCGAATGTCGTGTCGATACGGGTCGTCATGCCGGGGTCGTTAGCACGCGAGGCTCGCGAGGGGAACGGGCCGAGCCCTCCGGATCGAAAGCAAAATAAGATGGGCGCGCGCCGAACTTGATTTCCGGCCTCGCGTTGGCGGGAGCCGTCGTTCTGAGTGCAGTGACGCCATGAATCGTCGATTCGTCTACGGGCACTTGTGAAATGTATGCGGCGCCTCCACTTTGCGCTCCATCGCTGCATATTGTGCAAACGTAAAGCTGGTCGGCGACAGCGCATGCACGTTGGCGCGCCAGACCGCGCCAGACTTTGCGGTGTTCTCGTCTTTTGTCAGCGTTCGCGAGGTGGCGATGAAAATGCCCGGTCCGGTTTTCTCAACTTTGACGATGTTGTCGATATAGACATAGTCAGCCACGAAGCCTTTGCCGTTCCAACTCATGGCCGCGGATTCTCCGCAGTCCGACAAATCCTGAGCATACTCGCCGACTTCAATCGGCAGCAGTCCAGCCGCGCACGCCGGTCCAGCCCCGGTGGCGATGATTACGCCAACGTAAACAATCGCCGCGTGCATGATGTACCTCCAACCCGGTTGCGGAAGGTAGATTAGGCGGGCGCTTTCTGCAAAGGAGCGGTTAGATTGCTCCCGGCGGTATGAAGGCGCAGTAGAGGAAGATGCCGTCAAACACGCTGGTCGAGGCCGAACTCACCGTGTCGTAATCGGTTGCTGCGCGATAACAGAGATGCGCACGGTGGGAATTGTCATTCGGCGAATCGCCGGGAACGGGTAAGAAGGTGATGCGCTCGGAGGGTATCGTCACCCAGCGCTCCTCGCGGGTGAAGAATTCGAACCGACCGCCTTTCTCGCGATAGGATGTTGCAGCGCAATCATCGCCGCCACAGCAGAGCTGTCCGTTTTTACCCCGCACGCCCGAGTAGATGTCGTGCGCTTTTGTCGGTAAGACGAGCGCCCAGGCGAACGTGCTGACTAGGACTGCGCAAATAGCCGCTTTTAGCATGGCAACCGCTCCCATTAGCGGCCGATCGTATCGAGGCAAAGCTCGGTGCGGTCAGGCCGCGGCCCGATCTGCCCCCCAAGTATTTCTTCCCTGAACGCTAATAAAATAATGCCAGACGTCTATGCCTACCGCCGATTAAAACACTGCTGGCGCTTGCAAAAAACTAGCAAATGTCGTGCCAGTGATTGTTACAAATTCTTCTTGGTGCACTTTGAAGAAGCAGTGTCTCACGAGCGAAAGATTTGTCGCCTCTACACAATAGCGTCGAGCCGGCCTATATCGAACAATGAAATACATTCTCTTTCCGGAGACTTGAGCTTGTCCGCTTCCTACTCCACAGCTACCGACAAAGTTCCCGTCACGGTCCTTACGGGCTATCTCGGCGCTGGCAAGACCACGCTACTCAACCGCATATTGAGCGAGCCGCACGGCAAGCGCTACGCGGTCATCGTCAACGAATTCGGCGAGATTGGCATCGATAACGAACTCATCGTCGGCGCGGACGAGGAAGTGTTCGAGATGAACAACGGCTGTATTTGCTGCACCGTGCGCGGCGATCTGATCCGCATTATCGAGGGGCTGATGAAGCGCAAGGGGCGCTTCGATGCGATCATCGTCGAGACCACCGGTCTTGCCGACCCGGCCCCGGTCGCGCAGACGTTCTTCGTTGACGAAGACGTGCGCGCGGCGGCGAGACTTGACGCCGTCGTGACCGTCGCCGACGCCAAATGGCTTGCCGCCCGCCTGCGCGACGCGCCGGAGGCGAAGAACCAGATCGCATTCGCCGATGTGATCATTCTCAACAAGACCGACTTGGTCACGCCCGCGGAGTTGCGCGAGGTCGAGGCGCGTATTCGCGCGATCAATCCTTATGCTCGGCTGCACCACGCGCAGAGATGCAATGTCGATATCTCAGCGGTGCTCGAACGGCGCGCGTTCGATCTCGATCGCATTCTGGATATCGAGCCTGACTTCCTCGTCGTCGACGAGCATGACCATGACCACGATCATCATGATCACGGGCACGGGCATGGGCACGGGTTGAAGCACTACCACGACGAGGACATGCAATCGATTTCGGCCAAGATCGACGGCGACCTCGATCCTAACAAGTTCATGCCCTGGATAAATAATTTGACGCAGACGCAAGGTCCCAAGATCCTGCGCTGCAAAGGCATCGTCGCGTTCAAGGGCGACCCGAAGCGCTTTGTTTTTCAGGGTGTGCACATGATGCTCGACGGTGAGCCGCAGCGCGACTGGAAGGCTGAGGAGAAGCGCGATTCCAAGGTCGTGTTTATCGGCCGTGACCTCGACGAGGCCGAAATCCGCAAGGGTTTCCTCGCCTGCGCGGCCTGACCTCGACATGGCTGGAGAATCGTCTTCGCTGACGCATTGCGTCGTTCCTTTCGACGCAGGCGATCATGTGATCGCCGCCGCTTTCATCGGCGCACAACCAGCGCTCGCTCTGACGGACGGAAACGTGCGTCTGGGCGATGACGCGCAGGAAAAACGCGTCGCCGCACACCCGAATGGCTCGATCCTCGTCGCGGCTGCGGACGCGGGTCGATTGATGACAGGCGGCGACGATGGCCGCGTTGTCGCAATCGACAGCGAGGGTAAGGCGACGGAGCTTGCCGACGAAAAGGGCAAATGGATCGACGCTATCGCCGCGCGTGCTGGCGCGGTCGCCTGGTCGGTGGGGAAGAATGCGCGTGTCCGCGACGCTGAGGGCTCCGTAAAGTCCTGGAGCGCGCCGACCACGGTGCGAGGTATGGCGTTCCTGCCCAAGGGGTACCGGCTCGCGCTGGCGCATTACAACGGCGTCTCGCTCTGGTTTCCGAATACGGCCGCGGCGCCTTGCCCATCGGACCATCTTTATCCTTAAAGGGCCAGATCACGCATGCATCGGCGCCCGACGTTGCGAGCCAATGGCCGTCGCTCGACCA
>JAYTRP010000168.1:0-18092 GCA_043746145.1 Hyphomicrobiales bacterium
TGCGCCGAATAACGCAGCTGACTTTTCCGCCGTTCGTTCAACAACCCTAGCGCGCCCTTGCCGGCGGCCTCAGTCTTACCTATAGGGCTTGCAAGGAGCCGCGCGGCGGCGGCTTTCTCGCGGTTCGCATCAGGGGCTTCGCGCCGCGTTTAGGACGGGAAACTCGATGCGGGCGCCGGGCGGACCCCGACTTTTGCTTCGACGACTCCGCGAAGTTATGGCGGAGCCAGTCATGGCTCAGGCGCGCCTTGACCGCATCGTGGTGCTCATCGCCTCGAACATGGTGGCGGAGGTCTGCACGCTCTATGTGGCGCGGGCCGATGGTCAGCTCGAGTTGTTTGCGACCGAAGGCCTAAACCGCGAATCAGTCCACATGACAACGATGCGCCCTGGCGAGGGCCTCGTGGGCTTGATCGCGGGCTCGGCCGAGCCGCTGGCGCTGTCAGAAGCGCAAAATCATCCGTCGTTTTCGTACAAGCCGGAGACCGGCGAAGAAATTTACCAGTCGTTTTTGGGCGTGCCGGTGCTTCGTGGCGGCGCTACGCTTGGCGTGCTGGTGGTGCAGAACCGCGCGCGTCGGTCCTATTCCGAGGAAGAGATCGAGGCGCTGCAGACGACCGCGATGCTGCTTGCCGAAATGATCGCCTCGGGCGAATTGCAAGCGATCGCGGGCCAACCCTCCGCAATCGCCGTACGCAAGTCGATGGCGCTCAAGGGCACGCCGATCGCGGAAGGGCTGGGCCTCGGCCATGCGGTGCTGCACCAGCCGCGCGTCAACGTCACCAAGATTGTAGCGGATGACGTGAACGCGGAACTCGCACGCCTGGAGACCGCAATCGCCGCGATGCGCGCCTCGGTCGACGATTTGATCGACCGCACCGACGATGCCGGCGATGGCGAACATCGCGACGTGCTCGAAGCGTTCCGGATGATCGCGCATGATCGCGGCTGGCTGCGCCGCCTGCGCGAGGCGGTGACGGGCGGCCTCACCGCCGAGGCCGCGGTGGAGCGCGTGCAGAACGACGCCCGCGCCAGATTGCAAAGGCAGACTGACCCCTATCTGCGTGACCGCCTGCACGACCTGACCGACATCGCCAACCGGCTGCTTCATCAACTCGCCGGACAGAGCCTCGTTTTGCTGCCCGAGGAATTGCCGGAAAACGCGATCCTGGTCGCCCGGTCCATGAGCCCGGCGGCGCTGCTCGATTACGACCGTTCGCGCCTGCGCGGTCTCGTGCTCGAAGAAGCGGGAACGGCGAGCCATATCGCGATCGTTGCGCGGGCGCTTGGCGTCCCCGCGGTGAGCGGCATCGCGAATATTTCGGAGATCGTCGAGGCTGGCGACGCGTTGATCGTCGACGGCGTGACGGGCGAGGTGCACCTGCTGCCGCCGGCCGATCTGGAGCAGGCCTATGGCGAAAAAGCCAAGCTGCGCGCTCGCCGCCAGGACCAGTACCGGGCGCTGAAGGACACGCCTGCCGTGACGCTCGACGGCGTGGCGATCGGCCTGCACATGAACGCCGGGCTGCTGATCGACCTTCCGCACCTCGACGAGACGGGCGCACAGTCGATCGGGCTGTTCCGCACCGAGTTGCAGTTCATGCTCGCGTCGCGTTTTCCCCGGCTGTCCAACCAGGAGGCGCTCTATCGCTCCGTGCTGGATGCGGCGGGTTCTCGCCCTGTCACATTTCGCACGCTCGACATCGGCGGCGACAAGGCGCTGCCTTACATGAAGGGCTTGGAGGAGGAGAATCCGGCTTTAGGTTGGCGCGCCGTACGCATTGGCCTCGACAGGCCGGCGTTGTTGCGCGGGCAGATGCGCGCCATGTTGCGCGCCGCCGCAGGCCGCTCGCTTCGTTTGATGTTGCCAATGGTTTCCGGCGTGTCGGAATTCACCGCCGCGCGCGCGTTTCTGGATCGCGAAATTGCCTTTGCGGCGCGCTGCGGGCGTACGCTGCCGGTTGAGATCAAGCTCGGCGTGATGGTCGAAGTGCCCGCCCTGCTTTGGCAGCTTGAAGAACTTGCCGCGCAGGCCGATTTTCTTTCGGTCGGCTCGAACGACCTGATGCAATATCTGTTCGCCGCCGATCGCGGCAATAAGCGCGTGGCCGACCGGTTCGATGCGCTCTCACCTGCATTCCTGCGCGCTTTGCGCCGCGTCGCGGACATTGGCGAGCGGGGGCTGGCGCCGGTTGCGCTATGCGGCGAGATTGGCGGCCGCCCGCTGGAGGCGATGGCGCTGATCGGCTTGGGGTTCCGCAATCTGTCGATGTCGGCCGCCTCGATTGGGCCTGTGAAGGCGATGGTGCTGTCGTTGGAAGCGGGCGAAGTCAGGCGCGAACTCGATGTGATGCTTGACAAGCGCGCCCATGAGGCGAGCCTGCGCGGACCCTTACAGGAACTGGCCGATCGCCTCGGCGTGCGGCTCTAGCGCCTCTGCGGCTTTCCTTTATCTCACTCCTATGACTGTGAACGTGAACGTAAACGCCAATCTCGATCTTATTCTGCGTCGCTACGAGGAACTCGGGGCGCGCCTCAGCGGAGGCGTGTCCGGCGCCGATTACGCACAGGCTTCGCGCGAATTCTCCGAACTCGAGCCGCTCGCCGCCTCGATCCGGACGCTGCGCGCTAAGGAGAGGGAACGCGCCGATCTGGCCGCCATGCTCGCCGAACCCGCGCTCGATGCGGAAATGCGCGCGATGGCGGAGGCGGAAATCGCCAGCGCGGAGGCCGAAGGCGAAAAGCTGACGCAGGATATCCGCGTTGCGCTGCTGCCTAAGGATGCGGCTGACGACGGCAACGTGATCCTTGAAGTGCGGGCGGGCACCGGCGGCGATGAAGCGGCGCTGTTCGCGGGCGATCTGTTCCGCATGTACGTCAAATATGCTGAGTTGCACGGCTGGAAGGTCGAAATGCTTTCCGCCAGCGAAGGCACGGCCGGCGGCTACAAGGAAATTATCGCTGAAGTCGTGGGCCGCGGCGCCTATGCGCGGCTTAAATTCGAAAGCGGCGTGCACCGCGTGCAGCGCGTGCCGGCGACCGAGACGCAAGGGCGCATCCACACGTCGGCCGCCACCGTGGCCGTGATGCCCGAAGCCAAAGAGGTGGATTACGAGATCAAGGACAGCGACCTCAAGATCGACACGATGCGCTCCAGCGGCGCCGGCGGCCAGCACGTCAACAAGACGGAATCGGCGATTCGCATCACGCATTTGCCCACCGGCTTCGTCGTCGCGGTGCAGGAGGAGCGCTCGCAGCATCGCAACCGCGCCAAGGCGATGGCGCTGCTGCGCTCGCGCATTCTCGACGCCGAGCAGCAGAGGGCGGACAGCGAGCGTTCGCAGCAACGGCGCGAGCAGGTCGGCTCGGGCGACCGCTCCCAGCGGATCCGAACATACAATTTCCCGCAAGGCCGGATGACCGATCACCGCGTCAACCTGACCCTCTATTCGCTAGAGCGGATCATGGAGGGCGAGGGGCTCGACGGCGTAATCGACGCGCTGACCGCCGAACGCCAAGCTCAGTTGCTGGCCGAACAGGCAGCCAATTGACGCTGCGCATCGACGCGACGACGACCCTCGCTCAAGCGCGGGCGGTGATCGCCAATCTGCTGCGCGAGCGCGGCGTCGCGGACGCTGACCGCGAGGCGACGCTGCTTATCGCGCGAGCGGGCGGGCTGCGTGAGGTCGTATTCCATGTCGCTCCCGACACTCCGCTTGGCGCGGCGGCCGACCGGGTCGCGGCCTTTGCAGCGCGACGCCTCGCCGGCGAACCGCTCTCGCGGATCGAGGGCCGGCGCGAGTTCTGGAGCCTTGATTTCGCGATCAGTCCCGACGTGCTCGACCCCCGGGCGGACACGGAGACGCTGGTGGAGGCGGCAATCGCAATCTTGCGCGAAGACTGGCCCGCTTCTCAACAGGAGAGCACGCTCGATCCGCTGCGCATTCTCGACTTCGGCGCCGGTTCTGGGGCGATTCTATGCGCGCTGCTGACGGAATTCCCGGCGGCGACCGGGTTGGGAATTGATGTGTCCGACAAAGCCGTCGCTGTCGCTCGCGCGAATATCGAGGCCTTGGGCCTTGGCGCCCGAGCGACGGTCCGCGTCGGCGACTGGGGGGCCGGGCTCGGCGAGCGCTTCGATCTTATCGTCTCGAATCCTCCCTACATTCCTTCGCAGGACATCGCCGCCCTCGACTTCGAGGTTCGCGGCCACGATCCGCAATTGGCGCTCGACGGCGGCCCCGACGGTCTGAGCGCCTACCGCGCTCTCGCGCCGATGATCGCGCGGTTGCTCGCTCCGAACGGACGGTTCGCGCTCGAAATTGGGAGTGGACAGGTCGCGGAGGTGACGGCGATCCTCGCGGCGTCGGGACTGAGTGTAAGTGAGGTTCGGCGGGACTTTGCAGGGGTGGAGCGGGTTGTCGCGGGCACGCAACCCAGCGAATGCCGCCGCATCACTTGAACTGGATTAATGGCAGGTCTAATTCAGATTGACGAATACGCCGGAGCGTCCCTCTATGAAAGTCTCGTTGACGGACGCCAGCGGGCGCTTAACGAACCCGGCGGCGGAACCCGAAGCAGGCGACACCGCGAACCAGAAGCCTTGTCGGGCGGCGCTCTCAACTGCCGCAGCGTCCCGCGGATCAAAAGCTGCGCGCAGCCAGGACTTCCTCTCCGACGACGACTGCCGGCCGGTATGAGCGATACCAGCAAGCCCGAACAACCTCGCGGCGACCTCACCGTCCGCCTGATCGCCATGCCTTCCGACACTAACGCCAACGGCGATATTTTTGGCGGGTGGGTGTTAAGCCAGATGGATCAGGCCGGCGGAATTGCAGCGGCCGAACGCGCCAACGGCCGCGTGGTGACGCTCGCGGTCGAGGCGATGACTTTCATCCGACCGGTGAAGGTCGGCGACGTGCTGTGCGTCTACACTTGCGTCGATCACGTCGGCCGCAGCTCGATGAAAATCCACATCGAGGCCTGGGCCCGCCGCTTCAAGACCAACCATCGCGAGAAAGTCACCGACGGGACATTCACCTTCGTAGCGATCGACGATGCCGGCCGCCCGCGCCCGGTGCCGGAGCCGTCCTCGACAGGCTGATCCTCGCGATGCGAGAGCGAGCCGTCTAAGCTAGGCTCTCCACCGGCTGCAGCTTCGGCACGAAGTCGCGCCGCCAAGGCGTACGCCCTTGCAGCACGCCCGATTCGTGCACGATCTCGGAGACGTAGTGCTCCTGCCGGTAGGCCATCACATGCACGCCGGACACGCCGGAGACCTCGCGCAACGCCTGGATCATCTCGACGCAGATGCGCTTGCCTTCGCGCTTCTGGTCTTTCGCGCCATCGAGCCGCGCGATCACGTCATCGGGAATATGCACGCCCGCGACATGCGTCCGCATCCATCGCGCGGTCTTCGCCGAGGCGAGCGGCCCGACGCCGACCAGAATGAAACATTGCTCGGTGACGCCAAGGTCTAGCGCGCGCGCCATGAACGCCTTTAGGCGCGGGAGGTCGAAACAATATTGCGTCTGGCAGAACTGCGCCCCCGCCGCCACTTTCTTGGCGAGCCGCACCGGGCGGAAATCATAGGGTGGCGCGAACGGATTTTCCGCGGCGCCGATGAACACACGCGGCGGCGTCGTAATCTTGCGGCCGGATAGGAACGCGCCCTGGTCGCGCATATGCCGGATGACCGACAACAGCGACGTCGAGTCGAGATCAAACACGGGCTTGGCTTGCGGATGATCGCCGCATTGCACGCCGTCGCCGGTGAGGCACAGGATGTTGCCAACCTCGAGCGCAGCGGCGCCCAGCACGTTGCCCTGGATCGCGATCCTGTTGTAATCGCGACACGAGATCTGCAGCACCGGGGAATAGCCGATCCGCGTCAGCAAGGCGCAGATCGCGACGCTCGACATGTGGCAATGCGCGCCCGATCCGTCGGTCGCATTGATCCCGTCGACCCAGCCCTCAAAAATTCGCGCCCGCTCGTAGACGTCCTCCGGGTTGGCGGAATCGGGTGGATTGAGTTCGGCCGTCACTGCGAATTCACCGCGACGCAACACGCGCTCGAGCCGCCCACGCGAGGAATGGCCGGGCAAGTCGATCAGCGGTGCGCCGGGATCGTGGCCAATGTCGTGCGGATGCGGTTCAGTCACGCCCGTCGCTCGCTTGCAACCGCCAACCAGGACGAGGCGCCCTTGAGGCGATGGTCGATCGCCGGCAACGGCTCGCGGATGCGCTCGCCATCGCGCATGCGTAAGCTACCCTCGTAGGCCTGCACCCAGACGCAGGGCATATCGGCGTAGACCTCGCAATTGCCATTCGCCCGCACACCGCCGCAAGGACCGTTGCGCAGCGCCTTGGGACAGTTCATCGGGCATGACATGCCGGTCGAGGACAGCACGCATTGTCCGCACATGCGGCAGTCGAACAGCGCACCTTTGATGACGCCCTCGATGCGGCTCACCGGGCCTTCGAGCCTGGCAAAGCCGAGCTTGGCGAACAGCGGCGCCAGCGCAACGAGAGTTCGCTCGAAAGCGTCGTAGACGCGCTCCAGCGCACCGGCGTGGCGAACGCTCCAGAGCCGCACACGCGGCCAGCGGGCGGGCGGCGGGCGCTTACCCCTCGGCTCGAAGGCGCTGGGCGTGAGCGGCTCCGACATCAACTCGCCCGCCCCTCGCCCGCGACCAGCGCGGCGAGCCGCGCATTATCGTATTCGGCCTCGACCCGCGCGGCCGACGCGGTGGCTTCCGCCTCGAGATCGTCGCCGCAGTCGATGGGATCGCCGCGCCGCCAATCTGCGAGATAGGCGTCGGTCTCGGTCGCGCCCGACCGCATCGCGGCGGCGTCGATTGCGCGAATGAATCGCTCGGAAAGTTCGCGCTTGGCGGTCTTGCGGCCCGCCTTGACGATGATCTGGCCGGGAATATCGCGCCAATAGACGATGGTGATCGCTGTCATGCGCCAGCCCTCTCGCGCATAAATTCAGCGAGGCCGCCAAAGCCCGTGAAGCGCCGCTCGAACGTGAGCCCCAGCCGCTCGGCCGCGCGCTGCGCCTTTGCGGTCATGGCGTCGTCGTCGGTCTGGGCGAGATAGACCAGCTTTTTATAGTGGCCGAAGTAATCGTCGCGCAATTGCGGAAATCGATCGAGCCCGAGCCCTTCAATCACCAATCGATCGAAATGGCGGGCGAGGAAATCGGTGAGGAAGAACGTCCCCAGTTCCTCCTCCATCATGGCGTCGAAAACGCCCTGCCCCGCATAGAAGGCGTAGCAATGCGGGCCGGCGATGCGCGCAACCCCTTCCTCGGCCAGCATGCGGTCGAGTTCGCCCCCTGTTCCGCAATCGCCATAGAGACAGAGAATTTCATCGTAGTCGGCGCGCCGCTGGTGAATTTTGCCGCGCACGGCCTCAGCGATCAATTGTGGGCGGTTGTGCAGCTTGGCGGGCAGGCAGGTCACGTCAAATGCGCCGAGGGGACCCTTGCGCAGCGCGACGATCTCATTGGCGAGCGCGCCGCAGGCGATCACCAGCACGCGCCGGGCGCCCTCGAACCGGCAAGGATAGTGCCGTTCGGCGTCAGTCTCATCGAGTAGCGAGCTTACGCTCATAGGTCATGCCCGACGCCTGCCGCCACAACCCGCTCCCCCGTTTCAGGCAATCAGCCCGCGTGCGAACCCTGCCGGCGCGCGAGCATCGATCTGGCGGTTTCGACCGTGACCGCCGCGTCGCGGCAATAGGCGTCGGCGCCGATCGCATCGGCGAACGCTTCGTTGAGAGGGGCGCCGCCAACCAACACAATGTAGTCGTTGCGCATGCCCTTTTCCTTCAGCGTGTCGATCACGACCTTCATGTAGGGCATGGTGGTCGTGAGCAGCGCCGACATGCCGAGAATTTCCGGTTGATGCAGTTCGATCGCGGCCAAATATTTCTCGACGCTATTGTTGATGCCGATGTCGAACACTTCGAAGCCGGCGCCCTCCATCATCATGCTGACGAGGTTCTTGCCGATGTCGTGAATGTCGCCCTTCACGGTGCCAATCACCATCTTGCCCATCTTGGGGGCGCCGGTGGCGGCGAGCAGCGGGCGCAGAATGAACATGCCGCCCTTCATCGCGTTGGCGGACATCAGCACTTCCGGCACGAACAGGATGCCGTCGCGGAAATCGACGCCGACGATGCGCATTCCCTCAACCAACGCTTCGGTCAGCACCTTGTAGGGTGTCCAGCCGCGTCCAAGCAGGATGTTGACGCCCTGCTCGATCTCCTCCTTGAGGCCATCATAGAGGTCGTCGTGCATCTGCGAGACGAGTTCTTCGTCGGAAAGACTGTTGAGGTCGAGTTCTTCGTTCGCCAGTTGTTCGTCAGCCATGGCTTTGATCTCGGGCGTTGGAGCGCGCGTAGCGGCTGCGCGATGTCACTATTCGGGCGAAAGCCTTAAATACAAAGCATAAATTACACGCGCGCAGGCCAGATTTTGCGTTGGCCTCAGCTTGCGTGGAAAGCGCGCCGATGCTCGGCGACCGGAATCATGCGGCGCGCCCGCTTGACGTTCGCCATGTCGAGCCGCGCCGAAACGATCCCAACGCCGTCCGAGGCCTTGGCGACGACGAGGCCCCAGGGGTCGGCGACCAGCGAATGGCCGTAGGTTGCGCGCGTTTCGTTGTTGACCGTGAACGTCCCGGTCTGGGCGGCGGCGCACAAGTAGGTTTCGGTCTCGATCGCGCGAGCGCGTAGCAGCACGTCCCAATGGTCCTTGCCGGTCTGCGCGGTGAAAGCGGCGGGCAACGCTATCACCTCAGCGCCCTTGTCGGCCAGCGCCTGAAACAGCGCGGGAAAGCGAAGGTCGTAGCAGATTGAGCACCCGACAGTGACGCCTTCGCAATCATAGGTGACGACGAGATCCCCGGCTTTCACCGTAGCGCTCTCGCGGTAGGACACGCCGTCCGGCGTCGTCACGTCGAACAGGTGGATCTTGCGGTAGCGTGCGACTTCGCGGCCCTGCCGATCGAACGCGACCGTCGTGTTGTGGATGCGGTCGTCGCCCTCGATGCGCTCCATGATCGAGCCGGCATGGATGAACACGCCGTGCTTTTCCGCGAGTTCCTGCGCCATTTCATAGGCCGGACCGCCGGGCAGCGTCTCGGCGTTGCGCGCCTTGTCGCCTTTCACCCCGCCCGCCCAGTCGAATTGCTCGGGCAATAGAATCCAATCGGGCTTTTCCTCCTCAACCGCACGCTCGATCAACCCACGCGCAGCCGCGATATTGGCGGCCTTGTCGTTGATCGAGTTCATCTGGATCAGGGAGACTTTCATCGGCGTACCCGTATTCTCAGCGAAAGCGCAATCCGCGCGAGGAGTAGCGCGCCACGCTGATATAGCGACCATGCGCTATCCTGAGAAGTCATGTCTTTGGCTTTCGCACGCCGGGCGAAGTCGCGCGAAGGTTTGCCGCGGTGGCCGGGCGCCTTTAAGGTTGATGCTAACAAGTTGGAGCCCGCGCTGATGTTTTCCCTGTCCGAACTGTTTTCCGTCAAAGGCCGCACCGCCCTGGTGACCGGCGGGGCGACGGGGCTCGGGCGCGTTTGCGCCGAGGCGCTGCTTTGCGCGGGAGCGCGGGTGCTGATCGCCTCGCGCAAGGCGGAGGCTTGCGAGGCGGCGGCGCTGGAACTATCCGAGTTCGGCCCGTGTGAGGGGTTTGGCGGCACGGTGGCGACAGAGGCCGGGGTCGCCGCGCTCGCCGCGGAGACGCGCAGGCGCACCGGCGAACTGCACATTCTCGTCAACAACGCAGGCCTGAGTTGGGGCGAACCCTACGAGAACTATCCGTGGAAGGCGTTCGACCGCGTGCTCTCGGTCAATGTGACGGGTCTGTTCGCCCTGACTCGCGAACTGACGCCGATGCTGACCGCCAGCGCGACGCCCGAGCGGCCCTCGACTATCGTTAATCTCGGCTCGGTGATGGGCGTCGTGACGCAGGCGGAGAGCGCCTATGCCTATTCCGCCTCCAAGGCGGCTGTGCATCATCTGACCCGCATTCTCGCAGCCGAACTCGCGGCGCGCCACGTCACGGTCAACGCGATCGCGCCGGGGCCTTTCCCCAGCAATATGACCAAATTCGCGATCGGCAGCGAAGCGGGCTTAGCGCGGGCCGTGAGCACAGTTCCGATCGGACGGGTCGGCTCGCCGGCCGATCTGGCGGGGACGCTGCTCTATCTCGCAGGCCGCGCGGGCGCCTTCACTACGGGCGCGATTGTGCCGCTGGACGGCGGCATCAGCATCGGCGCCTCCCCGGCCATGTTCGATTCCGGTCACTAAGGAGCAAAGCCGCCGCTTTCAGCGGAACGGGAAACGCGGTACAGAAGGGTCGAAACCTCAGGAGACCCTTTTTTGTCCGATCTCGCCCCGCCCGAAGCAGCGGCGACTGTTTTGTCGAAGGATTCTGTGCCAACGGATTTCGTAAGCGCCTCCAAGCGCGTCTACGTGAAATCGTTCGGCTGCCAAATGAACGTGTACGATTCGCAGCGAATCGCGGATTTGGCGGCGGCTGAAGGCTACGCCGAGACGAGCGTGATCGAGGATGCCGACCTCATCGTCTTGAACACCTGCCACATCCGCGAAAAAGCGGGCGACAAGCTCTATTCCGAACTCGGCCGCGTGCGGGAGATCAAGGCGGCGCGCAACGCCAAGCTGGTGGTCGCCGGTTGCGTCGCGCAGGCCGAGGGACGCGAGATCATGCGCCGCCAGCCCGCCGTCGACATCGTCGTCGGCCCGCAGAATTATCACCATCTGCCGGACCTGCTGCGCGCGGGCGTCAGCGCAGTCGACACGGATTTCCCGCTCGACGACAAGTTCGATCATCTGCCGGCGCCGACCGCCAAGGCCGTGCTCGCGCGTGGCGTCAGCGCGTTCGTGACGGTTCAGGAAGGCTGCGACAAGTTTTGTTCGTTCTGCGTCGTGCCCTACACCCGGGGTTCCGAAACATCGCGTCCGGTATCCAAGATCATCGCAGAGATCGCCGGGCTGGCCCGCGCCGGTGCGCGCGATTTCACGCTGATCGGGCAGAACGTCAACGGCTATCACGGCGAGGACGCGCAAGGCCGCACGGTCGGTTTGGCGACGTTGCTCGACGAGGCGGCCCGGGTTTCCGGTGTTCTTCGGCTGCGCTACTCCACCTCGCATCCCTGCGACATGGACGACGACTTGATCGCGGCGCACGCGAGTAATCCCGCGCTGGCGCCCTATCTGCACCTCCCCGTGCAGTCGGGCTCCGACCGCATTCTGACCGCCATGAACCGGCGCCATGATGTGGCGACCTATCTCGATATAATCGCGCGCGCCCGCCAAACTCGGCCCGACATTGCGTTTTCCTCCGACTTCATCGTCGGCTTTCCCGGCGAGACGGACGCCGATTTCGAGGCGACGCTCGCGCTAGTCCGCGAGGTTGGCTTCGCCACGGCCTTCGCGTTCAAATATTCACCGCGCCCCGGCACGCCGGCAGCCGAGGCTACCGACCAAGTCCCCGAGCCGGTCAAAGCCGAGCGGCACGAGATCTTGCTCCGCCTGATCGAATCACAACGGCAGGCGTTCAACCTTGCGACGATCGGCAAGCGCTTTGGCGTAATTTTCGACAAACCCGGCCGCCACCCCGGTCAGTTCACGGGCCGCAGTCCCTATATGCAGGGGGTGCATGCCGAGGTTGGGCCGGAACGCGTTGGCGAAATGACGCAAGTGGAAGTCGTCGACGTTAAGCCGAACTCGTTGCAAGCCCGAATCGTCGCGAGGGCGGCCTAGTGAACCAGCCGCTAACCCCTAATCCCAGCAGCTACCCGCTAACATGGAGAACGCCAGTTTGAAGACGAACGATCCGACGTTGGCGCGAATTGGTCCCGCCTCGAAGCGCGAGCCGGAGAGACGAGACGGCGCCGCCCATGAGATCGCCCTCACTTTCGATGACAACCGTTTGGCCTCGGTCGTGTTCGGCCATTACGATCAGAACATCGCGCTGATCGAGCGAAAGGTCGGCGTCAGCGCGAACGCCAATGGCAACAAGATCCTGATCCGGGGGCCGAAGGAAGCTTGCGAACACGCGCGGCGCGTCTTCGAGAAATTGTACGAGCGGGCCCGGCTCGGCCAGCCCGCTGACGTTGGGGACGTCGAGGGCGCGCTGGAGGAATCTGCCTATCAGGAGACGCTATTTCCCGGCGAAGTCGAACCGTCGCGCGACGCGTTTGGCGAAATCAAGACGCGTCGGCGCGGCGTCGTTCGCGCCCGCAACGCCGCGCAGGATCGCTATCTGCGCCTGCTCGCCAAGCATGAGATGGTGTTCGCCGAAGGGCCTGCGGGCACGGGCAAGACCTGGCTCGCGGTCGGTCACGCTGTGTCGCTGCTTGAATTGGGGCTAGTCGAACGAATCGTGCTTTCGAGGCCCGCGGTAGAAGCGGGCGAGCGGCTAGGATTTCTTCCCGGCGACATGAAAGACAAGGTCGATCCCTATCTTCGCCCCATCTACGACGCGCTTTATGATTTCATGGACGGCCGGTTGGTCGAGCGCGGCTTGCAAACCGGAATGATCGAAATTGCGCCGCTCGCTTTCATGCGCGGTCGGACGCTGAGCAAGGCGGCGATCTTGCTCGACGAGGCGCAAAACGCCACCGCCATGCCGATGAAGATGTTCCTGACCCGGCTCGGGGAGGGCTCGCGCATGATGATCAACGGCGATCCGACGCAGACCGATCTCGCCCAGGGACAAACCTCGGGCTTGAGCGAGGCGATTGAATTGCTGAGCGGCCTGGAGCGCGTCGGCCATGTGCGCTTCCGCCATGGCGATGTGGTGAGGCATGACCTCGTTCGCCAGATCGTCGAGGCCTACGAGAACGCGCACGAGCGCAAGAGCGCGGCAAACCCGCGAGGTCGATGATGGCGCCGAAGATCGAGTTCATCGAGAAGGCGCCGGCTTGGCGCCATGTGTTGTCCGCTCGCAAACTGGCGCGAGACGCGATCCTCGCTGCGGTCGAGGAGAGCGGCGCCCAGTTCGCGCGAGGGGCCGAGGCGACGGTGCATTTGGTCGGCGATTCGGATATTCAGGCGCTGAACGCGCAATGGCGCGGCAAGGACGCCCCGACCAACGTGCTGTCGTTTCCCGCTGCGCCGCCCGACCAGATTTCGCGCGCGCGCCTGCTCGGCGACATCCTGATCGCCTATGAGACGGTCGAGCGCGAGGCCGAAGCGGAAGAAAAATCCTTCGTCGACCATTTCCGTCATCTTGTTGTGCACGGGTTCCTGCATCTTCTCGGTTACGACCACATCGAGATGGGTGACGCTGAAACCATGGAATCGTTGGAAACCCGCGCGTTGGCGCGGCTCGGCGTCGCTGATCCCTATGCTTCGGGCGAACTCGAAACGACGAACGCGCCATGAGCGATAGCGCGTTAAGTATAAGCGATAGCGAACGAGCGGAATGAGCGACAGCGAACGGGCCGAGCGCAGCGGCGACAGGGCCAAGCGCGAAAATCAAGGCTCCGGCCTGTTGGAGCGCCTGCGTTCCCTGCTCGGCATGGGCGCCGGATCAGTGCGCGACGACATCGAGGATGCGCTGGAGGGGGCGGATCACAATGCCGACTTCACGCCGCAGGAACGCGCGATCCTAAAGAACGTGCTCGCGCTGCATGACGTGCGCGTGCAGGATGTGATGGTTCCGCGCGCGGATATCATTGCGCTGCCGCTCGACATGACCGTTGGCGAGACGTTGGCGGCGTTCCGCACCGCCGGCCATTCGCGACTGCCCGTGTTCGGCGAAACGCTCGACGATCCTCGCGGCATGGTTCACATCCGCGATTTCGTCGATTTCCTCGCCTCCGAGCCCAAGTTCGGCTTAGTCACCGCCGAACATGCCGGCCCATTGCGGCCGACGGCGCCTGCATCAGAAGTGAGCATGGACATGCCGCTATCGGCCGCATCCGTGCTGCGGCCCGTGCTATTCGCGCCCCCCTCGATGCCGGCGCTGGATCTGCTGGTGAAAATGCAAGCCTCGCGCACGCATATGGCGCTGGTGATCGATGAATACGGCGGCACCGACGGGTTGGTCTCGATCGAGGACGTGGTGGAGGCGATCGTCGGCGACATCGAGGACGAGCACGACGAGGCGGAGCACCCGCAGATCGCCAAAGCGCCAGGCGGCGCCTTCATCGTCGAGGCGCGCGCGCCGCTGGACGACGTATCCGAAGCGGTCGGCTATGACTTTTCCGAATGGCCCGAGGCCGCAGACGTCGAGTCGATCGGCGGTCTTATCGCGGCGATCGCCGGCCGTGTGCCCGCGCGTGGGGAAATCATATCTGGGCCGGAGGCTTACGAATTCGAGGTGCTGGACGCCGATCCGCGCCGCCTCAAGCGACTGAAGTTGCACCCGCGCGTCGCGGAAGGCGCCGCGCCTGCTCTGCAAGAAACACAGACAGAGGCGCCGGCGCCGCCTCGGGAATGACGCCTTTCGACAGCCTCGCGCAAACGTTAATGATCCATCGTTGATGTGATTCGCGCGGGAGGCGCTTCGCCTTGTCCTATTTTGTCTCCGCCGGGCCGCCCCGCGCCGGCGCCTTGAGCGCGTTGGCGACGAACGTGATCCTCGCCTGGGGGTGGCCGCGCCGCTTGATTGCCGTCACGACGGGCGCGGTCGGCGCGTTGGCGATGCCGCCGGTCGGATTCGCGCCCGCGATGATCGTGCCGATGGTCGCCGCCGTCTGGCTGATCGATGGCGCCGCCGATGAGAGCGAGGCGGGGGCGCCTCTCGCCCGCCTTTGGTCGGCGTTTGCGGTCGGCTGGTGGTGGGGCTTTGGCTTTTTTCTCGCCTGCTTCTGGTGGCTCGGCGCGGCCTTCCTAGTCGACGCCGACCATTTCGCTTGGGCGCTGCCGCTGGGCGTCGTCGGCCTACCCGCGGTCCTCGCGGTGTTCCCCGGGATCGGGTTCGCGCTGGCTCGGCTCATCTGGCCTTCCGGCGCCGCTCGGCTGCTTGCGCTTGCGGTTGGGCTCAGCGCCAGCGAATGGCTGCGTGCGGTCGTGCTGACGGGTTTTCCCTGGAATGAATTCGGCATGGCGCTGGCCCAAAACGTCATGCTCATGCAGATAGCCGCGTTTGTCGGCTTGCACGGACTGACACTCCTTGCTGTGGCTATCTTTGCTTCGCCTGCAACCCTTTGGGGCGCGCCAGGACGTTGGACGCCCACCCTGATCGCTGCCCTCACGCTCGCCGGGCTGCTGCTGTTTGGCGCGCATCGCCTCAGCGAGCCCGATCCCGCGCCCGTCGCGGGGGCCAAGATACGGCTGATGCAGCCGAATGTGTCGCAAGGCGAAGATTTCTCAGCCGAAAATGGCGCGGCGATCGTCAGCAAATTTCTTCTGCTTTCCGACCGAGCGACTTCGCCCGAGCGCAGCGGAATCGCCGACGTCACGCTGCTGATCTGGCCGGAATCGGCTTTTCCGTTCATTCTCTCGCGCGAGCCCGGCGCGCTCGCCCGGATCGTCGAATTCTTGCGCGGCGGGGCGCTGCTCGCCACCGGCGCGGCGCGGATGGAGGAGAGTGCTAGCGGCCACAGAAGATACTTCAATTCGATCGAGGTGCTCGACCGGGACGGCCTCTCTTCGGAACGCTACGACAAACACCATCTTGTCCCATTCGGCGAATATTTACCCTTTCGACGATTTTTCGACTGGACCGGCTTAACGCAATTTGTTCGTGTCCCGGGCGGCTTCGATCCAGGACAGGGCTCCCCCATATTACGGCTGCGCGGACTGCCCGAGGCGATCGCGACCATCTGCTACGAGGCGATTTTCCCCAACGAATGGGGCGGCGCGCGCGAGGGCGAGGCGGCCAAGGCGACCTGGATAATCAATGTGACCGACGACGCCTGGTTCGGCCTGACCGCGGGACCGTACCAGCATTTCGCGCAGGCGCGACTGCGAGCGGTCGAACTTGGGTTACCCCTGGTGCGAGCTGCGAATACAGGCATTTCGGCGCTCGTGGACGCCAAGGGCCGCGTCCTCGCCTCGGCGCCGCTCGGAGCCGAGACCATACTCGACATCGGTCTTCCCGGCGCGCTGTCCCCGACCTGGCAGTCGCATTGGGGGTCGCTCACCTTCGCATTTTTGCTGGCTGCGGCCGCAGTCGCGAGCCTCGCGGCTTGCGCCCGTTCGCGGCGCTAGAACGTCTATATATGAACATTGTTTGAGTGCTTTGCCCGGTTGTACCAAGTTGCGCCCTCAATGGCCCTCAGCTAAAAAGGCGTAGAACCTGACGTAAAGTTAACCTGCCCGCTGAATGGGCGCGGGACACTCCGGACGATGAATAAAAGTCCTAACCCGATAGATATGCATGTAGGCGCGCGCGTCCGGATGCGTAGGCTTATGGTGGGGTTTAGCCAAGGTAAGCTTGGCGATGCTCTGGATGTTACGTTTCAGCAAGTACAGAAATACGAAAAGGGCGCGAATAGGATTGGCGCAAGTCGACTTCAGCAACTCGCCAGGGTGCTGGATGTTTCGCCTTCGTACTTTTTCGAAGGCGCCCCAACCAGCGATCCGGCGCCAGGGTTTGCGGAGCCCGACAGTCACGCCTACGTCGTGGATTTTCTATCCACCTCCGAAGGCTTACTGTTGAACCGCGCATTTTCCGCGATCAAGGACGCCAAGGTCCGCAAAAAAATCCTAGATCTCGTTGAATCTCTCGCCCAAGTGAACTCCGCTGAACCTTAAGTCTCGCGGCGGAGTGGCGCTCGCTGGCTTGACCGCACGCGCGCTGGCTGACTAGAAGCTTCGCAAGATTTGTCGTCGCACGACCGGGAGACTTTATAAATGACCCGCAAAAGCTATCAATTTACCAGCGAGTCGGTTTCGGAAGGCCACCCGGACAAGGTCTGTGACCGCATCTCCGACGAGGTCGTCGATCTCTACTTTCGCGAGGGCGCGCGCGCGGGCCTCGATCCCTATCAAATTCGCGTCGCTTGCGAGACTTTGGCGACCACCAACCGCGTTGTTATCGCGGGCGAGACACGTGGACCGGAACTGGGCGCGGACGCGATCATTCACACCGCCCGCACCGCAATCAAAGATATCGGCTACGAGCAGACCGGGTTCCATTGGCGCGAGGCTAATGTGGAGGTGCTGCTGCACGCGCAGTCGGTCGACATCGCGCAAGGCGTGGACGCCGCCGGCAACAAGGAAGAAGGCGCGGGCGACCAAGGCATCATGTTCGGCTATGCCTGCCGCGAGACTCCCGAACTCATGCCGGCGCCGATCTATTACGCCCACCGCATGTTGCAAGCCTTGTCCGAAGCGCGTCGCTCCGGCGCCGAAAGGCGCCTCGGGCCCGACGCCAAAAGCCAGGTGACCGTGCGTTACGAGAACGGAAAGCCGGTCGAGGCGACGCAGATCGTCGTCTCCCATCAGCACGTCGACGAAAGCCTCAGCTCTGCGGAAGTCGAGGAGATGGTGCGCCCGTTCGTGATCGCGTCTTTCCCCAAGGACTGGATCACCGACAAGACCGTTTGGCACGTCAATCCGACCGGCAAGTTCTTCATTGGCGGTCCCGACGGCGATTGCGGCCTTACCGGGCGCAAGATCATCGTCGACACCTACGGCGGCGCGGCACCTCATGGCGGCGGCGCCTTCTCGGGCAAAGACCCCACTAAGGTTGACCGTTCGGCCGCTTACGCCGCACGCTATCTCGCCAAGAACGTAGTCGCCGCCGGTCTCGCAAGTCGCTGTACGCTGCAGTTGTCATACGCGATCGGCGTCGCCAAGCCGCTCTCGATTTACGCCGACTTGCATGGGACTGGCCAGATCGACGAGGGCAAGCTCGAGGACGTGCTGATGGAGATCATGAACCTCTCGCCGCGTGGTATTCGCGAACATCTGTCGCTGAACAAGCCGATCTACGCGCGCACGTCCGCTTACGGACATTTTGGCCGTCCGCCGGATGCCGACGGCGGATTCTCCTGGGAAAAGACCGATCTCGCCGACGAGCTGCGCAGAATCGCTTGAAGCTGATTGCTCGTGAATTCTATCGAGCGGACCGGCGCCGCATGGGGCCGGGCGCTTTT
>JAYTRP010000169.1:0-18062 GCA_043746145.1 Hyphomicrobiales bacterium
GGACGCAGGGTCGCCAGCGTCAAGCTGGACTCGGTCGCGGTTGCGGATGAAGCGCGTCTGCCTGGCGGGGCCGCTGCGGTCGAACGCACGCTGGATACGGGCCGCGCGGTGCTCGCTGCCTCGCTCTGCGGCGTCGCCGAGCAGGCGTTCGCCCGCACGCTCGGCTACCTCAAGGAAAGGCGGCAGTTCGATCGGCGGATCGGCAGCTTCCAGGCCCTGCAGCATCGCGCCGCGCGTGCTCATATCGATGTGGAGAACGCGTGGTCCGCCTCGCTGAAGGCGCTAGAGGCGCTGGACGGTCGCGCCAACACGGCGGCTTTCGACGTCGCCGTCGCCAAGGCCAAGGCGAGCGAGGTCGGTTGCGCCGTTACGGCTGAATGCTTGCAAATGCATGGCGGGATCGGCATGACCGACGAGTTCGACATCGGGCTGTATCTCAAGCGGGCGCGCGCGGAATCCGTGTTGTTCGGCGATGCCGCGTATCATACGGACCGCGTTGCAACGATGCTCGGCTATTAAAGGAGAAGACATGGCCACTGAGGACGCATTGAGACCCAAAGTTTCGCTCGCGAGCCTCGAGGCGCGGGTGGGAACCGAAATCGGCGTGTCGCGCTGGTTCGAGGTGACGCAGGCCCGGATCAACGCCTTCGCCGATTCGACCGAGGACTGGCAATTCATCCATGTCGACCCCGAAGCCGCGAAAGCGACGCCGTTCGGCGGCCCCATCGCGCATGGCTTTCTGACATTGTCGTTGCTCTCCGCCATGGCTTACGACGCCATGCCCCGTGTCGAAGGAGTCGCGATGGGCGTCAACTACGGCTTTGAAAAAGTGCGTTTCATCTCGCCGGTCCGCGCTGGCGCCCGTGTGCGCGGCCGCTTCCGGTTGGAGGCGCTTACCGCGCGCTCGGCGGCCGAGCGGCAGGTGCGCACAGCGGTGACGGTGGAGATCGAGGGCGAGGTCAAGCCAGCGCTGATTGCGGAGTGGTTGTCGCTGTATGTGTTGGGAGCCAAGGAAAGGGTGTGAGTTTGCGTTTGCCCGAGGGGAACGGGAAGCAGCCTCAGCGGGTCGAAATTCCCGGTTAAAGCGAGGCGCAACTTGGCGCCGGCCAAGCAAACATAGCCTGATCGATAAGCGCCAACAGCCTCTCGCGCGGCAAGCCGTCGCGCGCCAGCACGGACATGCCCTGCACGACCGCAAGGGTCAGATCAGCCAATGCCGCGGCATTCGTCGACACGGGCAACATCCCGGCCGTCAGGTCGTGATTGATGCGCTCGACAAGGCACGCCGTAATGCATTGCCGGATTTCCGCCACTGCCGTTCTGACATCTGCCGACGCTTGTGACCCGCTCGCCGTGGCGCTGGCCAGCAAACAACCCTTGGGAGTCGCCTCGCCGGTAAAAGCGACGGCTGCGGCGACCAGCATCGCATGTGCGGCTTCGCGGGCGGTCGGCGCCGCGGCCAGGCTGCTCTTTAGTTGTTCCGGATCGCCGGCATAGCGGCGCATCGCTTCGAGAAAGAGCCGCTTCTTGTCTCCAAACGCCGTGTAGAGGCTGGGCGGGCTTACCCCCATCGCGGCTGTCAGGTCGGAGATCGAGGTGGTCTCATAACCATAGCGCCAGAATGCAAGCATCGCCTGTTCCAGCGCGGCTTCGCGATCAAACGATCGCGGTCTGCCGACTCGAGGCTGTTGGGCAGCTTCTATCACTTCCATAGCGATCACTACTAAATGTATTGACCTCGCGACACAAGCCTGTGATTGAAACCGTATCGATCACTATGGAATAATTTCCGATGTCACTAACAGATTACCGCACGTTGGGTCGCTCTGGCCTTGTCATTAGTCCGATGGCTTTGGGCACGATGACTTTTGGAGCGCAGGGATGGGGCGCGGACGAAGCGGGTTCGCGCGCGATCTTCGACGCCTATCGCACTCAGGGCGGCAATTTCATCGACACGGCCGACATCTATTCGGGCGGCGCTAGCGAGGAAATGGTCGGAAGGTTCATCGCCGATACCGGCACGCGCGACCAAATCGTGCTGGCGACCAAGTTTGGTTTCAACGGGTCGGCGAGCCCGTTGGCGGCGCCCCAAGGAGCGCCCGGAAACCCAAACGCGGGCGGCGCAGGCGCGAAGAACATCCATCGTGCGTTGGAAGGGTCGCTGAGGCGACTTCAAACCGACTATATCGACCTCTACTGGATGCACATCTGGGACGGCGTGACCCCGGTCGAAGAAATCATGCAGACACTCGGCGATTTGGTGCGGGCGGGGAAAATCCGTTACTTCGCTTTGTCGGATATGCCTGCGTGGTTGGCGATGAAGGCCGCCACAATCGCGAGCGAACGCCGCGTGCCGGGCCCTGTCGCCATGCAGGTCGAATACTCGTTGGTTGCGCGCGATATCGAGCGCGAGCATGTGCCGGTCGCCCGCGAGGCCGGCATGGCGATCATGCCGTGGAGCCCGCTGGCCGGTGGTTTCCTGACCGGCAAGTACAAGCGCGATAATACGGTTGGCGCGGGTCGGCTGAGCGGGGCCAATCCCTTCGGCGACAGCAAGTTTGCCGACCGCAACTGGGCGATATTGGAGACGGTTCGCGCCGTCGCCGCCGAGCACGGGCAACCCCTTGCGCAAGTGGCCTTGGCATGGGCGCTGGCTCGGCCCGGCGTCAGCTGCGTTGTCATTGGAGCCAGCAAGGCGGCGCAACTCGACGACAATCTGGCGGCGCTCGATTTGACGCTGTCCGACGAGCAAATGCGCCGCCTCAACGAGGCCAGCGCGACCGCTCCCGGTTTTACTGATGGGCTCGCCGCGCCCGGCATAAGACGCATGGTGTTCGGCGGTCATGGCGTTCAAGGTTGGGGCGAATAGTGATTGTCGCGCCGGTGCCCTCATGCAGGACGAGAAGGTCCGCGTCCGGCGAGAGCGCCTCGGCAAGTCGAGGATCGTCGATCAGGACGCCGGTGAAACTATCCCCCTTTTTTGGCGGCCCCGCCCTTCGCAGCAGTCGGCCAGGCAGGAGGGAGACGTTCGGGTCTCCCGTCATGGCGCTTCGACTTGGTGCAGGTGCCCCGTGGGATCGCGCAAAAGCTCGGCCGCGTCGCCCCGCCAGACGATCCGAGTCGCGGCAATGTCGTTGGCTCGCCACGGCTTTATTGCTGTAGGCGAAGGCACGCGATAGCCGAGC
This sequence comes from Hyphomicrobiales bacterium, assembly GCA_043746145.1. Classification (GTDB taxonomy): domain Bacteria; phylum Pseudomonadota; class Alphaproteobacteria; order Rhizobiales; family Beijerinckiaceae; genus Roseiarcus. The sequence goes on from JAYTRP010000169.1 coordinate 3,186, forward strand.
AACTCCAAGTGCGGCGTGTCCTGGCGGGGAAGTAACGGAACGACGCGAACCTCGACGCCGGGGATGCCGTCCAAGCACTCCTGCGCCGGTCCTTTGTTGTAGCTTTCCGCGCCCGACTTCAGGCCGAGGCCGCCGTAAAAGGCCCTGCTGGTTGAGGCATCGGCGACGCTAATAGCGGAATGATCGATCCCTAGCGCGATCTGGCCCGGAATGGGTGACGCGTCGCGCCAGTTCGGCGACGCGCTTTCACGGGGAAAGCGCAATAGTTCGAGCGGGTGTCCGTCGGGGTCACGAAACTTGAAAGCGTCGACGCCGCCGGACGTGGCGGGAAGGCGTTGCGGTCCGCCGGTGGAAATCGCGGTTACATCGCGCAGGCGTTGGTAAGCGAGCGCCATATCCTCAACCACCAACGCCAAGTGCTGGAACCACGGCGAGGCGGCATTGCCCGCGGCGGGGTAAGGTTGGCCTGCCGTCTCGTAGTGGTCGAGCGACACGGTCTGGCGGCCGATGCTCAGAACCTGCCGCTGCCCCCGGCCGCTCAGGCCAAGCAGCGACATTTCCCTGGGCTCGATCGACTGCGGAGCGCCCGTCAAAGCAAATCCGAGGACGTCCCGGTAGAAGCCGGTGAGGCGTTCGAGGTTGCCGGTCACGAGGCGGAACCCTGAAATGCTGGTCAGAGCGCTCACGTCGTCACCGGATGTGACAGGGCTTGCGCTGCGGATCGATATGCAACTGCACCGTCATCAGCACTGCGGGTTGGTCGCCGATCGTGCCCGAGCGATGCCCTTTGCGACCGTCGTGGCTCCCGGTGCAATTTTGATCCTCGCCGAACGAAAACTCGCCCGCGCCCTGTTCGACACGCGTGCCGTCCATGCTCTCGATCCACCAGCGCCCCGACAGCACGACGATCCACTGCGGCGCCGGATTTTCGTGCCAATCTCCGACCCATCCAACTGGCTGAACTGTGACGACGACTGTCGAGGGGTTTGTTTCGTGCTTGTTGTTCCATTGCGGGTCGGCAGCGCCGACGCCCTTGAGCTCGAACTCCGTGAGCGCGCATTGCGCCTGATGACTGATCCCCTGCTCGTCAACCCAGAGATGCCAGTAGGGGATGCTGGGCTTGGGACCGCTCTTGTCCTGATTTTCCGCAGCGGGGGTTGGCATGCCAAATCTCCGGGTCAGGGCGACGGCGCCGAGGCCTCCGCGTAAGGGTGGGAGGACGCCAAGGGATGGCTGACGAAAGTTTGCCAAGCCTGGCCGTCAATCCCGACCGTTATCAGTAAGAACCCCGATGCAAGCGAGAAGTTCTTCAAAAAGTCCCACCAAAGCCCGCGCGCCGCGCTATCACCGGATTTCCAGAAATCGCCCGGTTGCCAGAAGCGCTTGAACAGGATCGCGGTGACCGCGCAATAGCCCGCCATAATGAAGGCGGCGAGGCGGTCCGCGTAGCCGGTCAAAATCCCCAGCGGCATGAAAATTTCGACCAACGCGCCTGTAGCGATCACCGCGGTCGCTAAGGCATGCGGCTTGAAAACCTCCTGCGCCTGCTTCACTGCGCCGCCGAAGTTCAGAATCTTGTCCAGCGCGCTGGCTGGGAAAAACAAGACGACAAGGCCATAGCGCACGACCAGAATGATAAAATGCGACATGGTCATCGTAGAACTTTATCCTCGCAAAGGTGGCGTCCCCCGCTTCAACCTACTTCGCCGCGCCTGAAAAGCGATACGTTACGTCGGCGAAACGGTCGGTTGCGAACACATAGAAAATTTTGAGGGTCGCGCCGCCCTCGTTGCGCACGGAATGTTCGGCGTCTCCGGGGATGAAGATCGATGTTCCCGCGGCGATCGCAGTCGCGACCCCATCGACGGTCAGCACGCCCTCGCCGGCCCAGACAAAGTAGATTTCCGCCTGCGCATGGCGGTGCGGTTCCAGCGTGCCGCCGTTGGGCGGAACTTCCATGACGCCTGCGCTCATGCCGCTCGTTGGCGTCATATCGCCGCTGAAGAACGTGAACCAGGAGGCGTCGCCGCGAGTGGGGTCGGCGAAGCTTTCGCGCTTGCGATCGGCGGCGCTGGCGATGACCATGACGTTCTCCCCCCCGCGCCTACTCCGCTTGCTGAGGCGTTGGCGCCGGTTCGCGACGGCCGATCTTGACGCTTGGCGCGGGGAGCACCGAGAGTGCGGCCAATAGCGCGATTGCGAACATCGCGACGAAAGTGATGTGCAGGGCTCCCTCGAGCGCGGCGCGGAGAGTCTGCGAGGTCACGGCGTTTTGCGTGGCGCCGTCGAGCAGGTCGCGCAGCTTGTCCGACGCGGCGGCGCCGCCAAAGCCCGCGCTCACCAACCGATAGTTCAGCACCGCGCCAAACAATGTCGCGCCGAACGTATTGCCAAGGCTGCGCGCGAAGATGAACGAGGCCGTCGCTGCTCCACGCTCAGACCAGCCGACGATCTCCTGGATCATCATGATCGAGGCGCTGGAGAGCAGCCCCATCCCGAGGCCGGCCACCAAAGAGCCGACGCCCGCCACAATAGGCGAAGCGGTCGGCGACAGCGTGACAAAGGCGATCGAGCCGATCGGGATCAGGACGGCGCCGAGCAGCATCACCGGACGTAAGCCAAAGCGCACCACCGACCGCGCCGCAAGCGTAGCGCCCAACGGCCAACCCAGCACCATGACGGACAGCGAAAACCCCGCGACCAGGGCGGAACGTCCCATCACGCCCAGCACGAACATTGGCAGGAAGGTCGTAACCCCCGACATGACCATACCGCCAAATAGCGAGCCGGCATTCGCAGCGGCTATCGAGCGGCGCCCCCAAAGCTGGAGCGAGATCATCGGCTCGGGCGAACGCCCATCACGCCAGAAGAACAATGCCACGCCAGCCACCGCCACAATGCCAATTGCCGCAGTCTCGCTGTAGCTGGCGGTCGAGGCTTCTGTCAGAAACGCCATGACGGCCGCAATCGCGAGCGTGAACAACACGGTTCCGGCGGGATCGATGCGGCCGTGGCCCTCGGCGACTTCCTCGTGCAGATAAAGTTGAAAAAGGACAATCGACAGCGCCCCAACGGGCAAATTGATCCAGAATATCCATGACCAGGAAACATGCGCGATGATGAGGCCGCCAACCAGCGGACCCAGCACTGCTGAAATCGCCCAAATGCTCGCGAGATAACCCTGAACCTTGCCGCGTTCTTGCGCGGAGTAGAGATCGCCCACGATCGTCATGGCGACCGGCTGAATCGCGCCCGCGCCCACGCCTTGGATCAGGCGAAACACAATCATCGCCGGCATCGACCATGCCAATCCGCACAGCACCGAGCCGAACATGAACACGGCGATGCCGCCAAGGATCACTTTCTTGCGCCCAATCAGATCGCTGAGCTTGCCAAATACAACGGTGGTCGCCGTCTGCGTCAGCAGAAAGGATGCAAATACCCAGGAATAAAGCTGGAGGCCGCCGAGCCGCGCGACGATCTGCGGCATGGCGGTCGAGACGATCGTCGCCTCCACTGCGATCATCGCCATGCCCGCTATGACGGAAGCAAGCACAAGCGGGCGACGTGTTCTGGCGTCGATCATCGACGATTCCCTGAAAATTAATTGTGGCGGCCTGTGGAATGCGAAATCGCGCAGACACAACGCATGCACATATATGAGGACGCACGGCCCCGTGTTCAACACCGCATGATCGCATTGTTGGACCGACGTGCTCCGATCGGTGTCCCACACCCCTCTACACCTGGTCTGCTGACGCTACTTTGCGTGCTGTTGGAATAGATTTCGCCATTGCGCCCGTAGGTTCAACGCAGGCGCTCGCAAAATTCAGGAACGCGAAATTGAAAGCGTTTGCGTCTTCCAAGAAAGCGGCGTGGCCACCCTCGAACATTTGGACCTGCGCGTTTGCAATTAAGTCGACAGCCGGCTTGCTCGCCTTCCACGCGACGATTCGGTCCCGCTTCGCCCACGCGAATAGGCAAGGGACATTGAGCCGTTTCGCGGCCAATCGAAGATCCGCTTCAGGCTTCAGAAAACTTTTGAAAGCGTCGCGCATCACCGATGCGCTCTCGCCTCCGGCCGCTACGATGCGCGCGCGGTGCTCGGCGAAAGCGACGCCGGGCAAGACTAACTTGTAATATTGAGCAAAGGCGGGCTCGAACCACCGGGCGTCACGCGCTCCCGCACTGAAGAACCAGATCATGGCAACAATCGCCCTGCGCACGACCAGGTTAACGGGCGCAAGCCCTCCCGGATTGCACAGCACTAAACCCTTGATAGCCTGGGGCTGTTCGATCGCAACGGACAAGGCCGCAGCGCCACCGATCGAATTGCCAAGCAGGATGGGCCGTTGTGTAAGCCCAAGCATGGGGATCAAAGCACCGAGGATTTGCGCGTAGCGTGCGGCGCTAGTGGGTGCATTTTCTCCATCGGGAGGGCTTGCGCCCTGTCCTGGCCAATCCAGCGCGATCACCTCAAAACCTCGGTCAGACATCGCGTCGGCGAAGCCCGCGAAATCGCGTCCGCCGTGACCCGTGGCATGAAGACATATGACGGGCTGCCCGTTCGCTCGTCGTTCACCATCGCGCACACCGCGTGTTCCGCCGGTCGCTGCGGATGTTAACCGTCAACGACTTTCGAGTGATGGCGGCGCGGACGCAGGCCCGAATTGCGCAGATGGCGGCGATTGCGGGACGAATTCCGGCTTTCGCGGCAAGGGATCCGGCGGGGCAGCTCACGGCGCTGCTCACAATCGAACGGATTTGTGACGCGATTGCTGACGAGGAATTCGCCGCAGCGGGTATTTCAGCCGAAGCGGCGATAAGCGAGCTTATTTCGTTGCTACGCTCCTTGTCATAAGAATGCGCAGCGCTTGAGAATGTGCAGCGCTTGGACATGCCTATCTATCCCTCTGTTCTCACCTTCGTCGCCATAGGCGCCTAAGAAGCCGAAGGAGGGCGCTTAGCCCGATTTCCATCTTCACGCCGAACATCTGTCGAAACTCTCGATTGAGCGACGTTCCGCTATTTCGCTGCTTTTGGCTCAGAAAGCGTCTATGGAACGCTCTGCGATGAACCCTGAAAATTCAGCGATGTCTTCTCCAAATCTGCGATGACCTGCAATGACACTCCTTGATGCCGCGTCCCTTGTCCTCGTGCCCGTGATCGCAGCGCCGACCAATCTCGCCGGCGCAACCCGGGCCGAGATCGCCGCCGCCCTCGCCGAACTGGGCGTTCCCGCGCGCGAATCGCGGATGCGCACGGGCCAGCTCTGGCACTGGATCTATCATCGCGGCGTCAGCGACTTTACGCAGATGCGCAACATCGCCCGGCCGCTGCTTGAAAAGCTCGCGGAGCGTTGCACGCTCGCGCGGCCCGAACTGACCTCCGAGCAGGTATCGGCCGACGGCACGCGCAAATGGCTGCTGCGGATGCCTTCCACCGGACGTCACGACAAAGGCGTCGAGATCGAGTGCGTCTACATCCCCGAGAATGACCGCGGCACATTGTGTGTGTCCAGCCAGGTCGGCTGCACGCTGAATTGCACGTTCTGCCACACGGGCACTCAGGCTTTAGTTCGCAATCTGACGACGGCGGAGATTGTCGGTCAGGTGATGTTCGCGCGCGACCGGCTCGGCGATTTCCCCGGCGGCGTCGCGCCGACCGACGGGCTGGTGCCCTCGGGCGAGGGCATACGGGCAGTGTCGAACATCGTCTTCATGGGGATGGGCGAGCCGCTCTATAATTACGAAAATGTGCGCGAGGCGATCGCCGTCCTGACGGATGGCGAGGGGCTTTCGCTGTCGAGGCGGCGCATCACCGTCTCAACCTCTGGCGTCGTGCCAGAGATGACCAAGCTGGGCGCCGAATGCGGCACGATGCTCGCGGTGTCGCTGCATGCGACCAACGACGCGCTTCGCGACAAGCTGGTCCCCCTCAATCGCAAATATGATATCGCCACCCTGCTGCAGGCGTGCCGCGATTATCCCGGCGCCTCCAACGCACGGCGCATCACGTTCGAATACGTAATGCTGAAGGGCGTGAATGACACGCTGTCGGATGCGCGCGCGCTGGTTCGGCTACTGCAAGGCGTGCCGGCCAAAATCAATCTTATTCCGTTCAACCCTTGGCCCGGCAGCCCCTACACCTGTTCGGACTGGGACCAAATCGAACGATTCTCTGAGATCGTGTTCGCCGCAGGCTATGCGAGCCCGGTGCGAACGCCGCGCGGCCGCGACATTCAGGCCGCCTGCGGCCAGTTGAAGAGCGACACGGAAAAGGTGCGAGCGCGGGCGCGGTTGTTGCTCGAGGAGAGCGACGCGGCTTTGCTGGATTGATCCAAAACAAGGCTCTGCTGGCCCTTGCTGCACTACAGTGCGAGGCTTGGACGGAGAGCCGCACATGAGCCAAGCGCCAATAGCATGAGCGATGCGCCGGGCGAGTTATCTGACGACGCGTCTTTTAAAGACCTGCTCGGCCAGAGCCTCGGCGCCGTGTTTCGCGTGCCCCGCATCGGGCGGCGCGGCGTGGCGCTGGCATTGGCGCTCGCGGTGGTCGGCTGGGCGGCGACCTCTCTCTACAGAGTCCAGCCTGACGAGCAAGGCGTGGTGCTCCGTTTCGGCAAATGGGTCGACACATCGGAACCCGGCCTGCACGCGCACTGGCCCTATCCCATCGAGGCCGTGCTGCTGCCCAAGGTGACGCAGGTCAATCAGGTTCAGCTTGGCGATCTCGTCGGCGCGGCGTCGCCGAGGAGCGCGCAAGGCCGCGAGCGGCAGATGCTGACGGGCGATGAGAATATCGTCGAAGCCGATTGCGCCGTGTTCTGGAAGATCCGCGACGCCGGGCAGTTCCTGTTCCGGGTCGAGGCGCCCGAGGCGGCGGTCAAGATCGCGGCCGAAGGGGCCTTGCGCGACGTGATCAGCAGAATGCCGATCCAGGCCGCCATGTCCGACAAACGGCAGCAGATCGCCGACGAAACGCGCGCGCTGTTGCAGTCGTTGCTCGACAAAGAGCAGGCAGGAATCGAAATCACCCAGGTGCAGTTGCAGCGCGTCGAACCGCCGTTGGCCGTGATTGACGCCTTCAACGATGTCCAGCGCGCCCGCGCGGACCAGGAGCGCGCTCGCAACGAGGCTCAGGCTTATGCCAACGACATTCTGCCGCGTGCGCGAGGGGATGCGGAGCGAACCCGGCAGGACGCCGAGGCCTATCGCGCTTCCGTGGTGAACCTCGCCGAGGGCGAGGCGCAATCCTTCCTCGCGGTGTATCGGAGTTACAAGGCCTCGCCGGCCGTGACCGGCTGGCGGCTTTATCTTGAAAGCATCGACGATGTGCTGAAAAAGGCTAGTCGTGTGATCGTTTCGACCTCTGACAAAGGTTTCAGTGGCCTGACGCCCTATCTGCAAGTTGGAGAGCCGCTGGCCCCGCCGCCGCTCCCTGCCCTGCTCGCGCCGAACGCCGCCCGATGAGCGCGCGCGGGCTTTGGTTGTCGATCGCCGCTGCCGCGCTCGCGATTTATCTCGCGGCGGATTCTGTCTACATCGTCGGCGAAGGCCAACAGGCGCTGGTCGCGCGGCTCGGCGCGCCGGTGGGGGTGGTCGACGCTCCCGGGCTCACCTTCAAGGCGCCTTTGATCGACACGGTTTATCTCTACGACACCCGCCTACTGCTGCTGGAACCGCCCATCGAACAGGTGATCCTGGGCGATCAGAAGCGACTGGAGGTACAGCCCTACGCGCGCTTTCGCATCATTGATCCGTTACAGTTTTATCGCGCCTCGCAAACGCTGACTCAGGCGCGTGCACAACTCTCCGAGTTCGTCGGCTCCTCGGTCCGGCGGCAACTCGGACAGATCTCGCTCACCGATCTTCTGACGCCGGAGCGGGCGAGCATCGTCGATGCGATCCGCAACGAGGTGGCGGCCAAGGCGCGCCCGCTCGGGATCGAGATCGACGAGGTGCGCTTCCATCGCGCCGACTTGCCAATGGAGACCGGTCAGGCAATCTACGACCGCATGAAATCAGAGCGCCAGCGCGAGGCCAAGGAATTACGCGCGCAGGGCTTTGAATGGGCGCAGCAGATCCAGGCGAAGGCCGATCGCGAGCGCACGATCATGCTCTCGCAAGCGCAGCGCGCCGCGACGATCAGCCGTGGCGCGGGCGACGCCGAGGCGAGCCGCCTGCTCGCCGACGCTTTCGCGGCCGACCCCGGGTTTTACCGCTTTTACCGCTCGGTGCAGACCTACAAGACCGCGCTTGCTGGTTCGGGCGCCACGCTGCTGCTGACGCCCGACGCCGAGTTCCTGCGCTTGATGTCGACCGGGCCTTCGCTCGGCGCGGACAATAAATGACGGCAGCGTCAGCCTCCAGCCCTCCCCAGTTCCTGCGGCGCATGGCCCTCGCGCTGGGGCCCGGCCTTGTCGTCATGCTCGCCGACACGGATGCTGGCAGCGTGATCACGGCGGCGCAGAGTGGCGCGCAATGGGGCTACCGCCTACTCGCGCCGCAGATCCTGCTGATCCCCGTGCTGTTCGCGATGCAGGAGTTGACCATCCGGCTCGGCTTCGCCACCGGCCTCGGCTTTGCGGAACTGATCCGCGTTCGCTTTGGGCGCGCCGTCGCCTATCTCGCGCTGGCGACGCTGATTGTGAGCTGTTTTGGCGCGCTGGTGACGCAACTGGCGGCGCTCGGCGGCCTTGCCGCCATTTTCGGGGCCTCGCCAGCCGTGGTGGTCATCGGGACCGTGTTATTCTTCATCGCGATCGCTATGTTGGGCGCCTACGCCTCGGTGGAGCGGATCGCGATTGCGCTCGGCTTGTTTGAGCTTGCCTTTGTGATCGTCGCTTGGCGCGCCGGGCCAAAGCTGGACGACATGCTGGCGCAGGTTGACGATTGGCCGATCTACAACTCGCGATATCTCTACCTGCTCGCCGCAAATCTCGGTACGACCTTGATGCCCTGGGCCGCGTTCTATCAACAATCGGCGATGGTCGATAAGAACCTTCAACCCTCACGCATCACCGAGGCGCGGCTGGAGACACTGGGCGGCGCGGCGCTCTGTCAATTGATTACCGCGGCGATCTTGGTCGCCGGCGCTGCCGCGCTTGGGGGACAGCACGGCGGGACCGGCTTTGGCGCAATCGCAGACATCGCGGACGCTTTCACCCGCGCGCTCGGCCCCGGAACCGGACGCATTATCTTCGCGCTCGGGCTTTGCGGGTCGGCGCTGGTCGCCGCATTGGTGGTGACGCTCACTGTCGCCTGGGCGGTTGGCGAGGTCGTCGGCGTACGCCATTCGCTGGGACAAAGCCCTCGCGGGGCGCCCTGGTTCAACGTGCCGTTCGTCGCCATGCTGGTCGTGGGCGGAGCCGTCGTCGTACTCGGCGCCGACCCGGTCTCGATTTCGATCGCCGTTGGCGCTGTCAATGCGCTGCTGCTGCCGATCGTGCTGGCCCTGCTCTACGCGCTGGCGCGGCGCGAATTGGCGGGGCCGCTGGCGTTGAGCCCAGCCTATTCAGCGACGCTCGCAATTGCCTTCGTGGCGGTGTCGGCGGTGTCGCTCTACAGCGGACTGAGAGGATTCCTGGGATGAGTGCCAGCGCCGGAATCCCTCGCGACCGCGTGTTCGATCACCGCACGAGCGCCTGAGATGGAATTTGCCGACAGCGGATATTGGCTGTTCGCGCCGTTGCAGATCCTGTTGGTCGATCTGCTGCTGGGCGCCGACAATGCGCTGGTGATCGGCCTAGCCTGCCGTTCGCTGCCGCGCGAGGACCGGCAAGGCGCCGTGATCGTGGGGATTGCGGGCGCAATCGTACTTCGTCTCGCGATGACGATGATCGCCTCCACGCTGCTCGTCCTCCCGCTCGTAAAGATCGTCGGCGCGGCCGCATTGATCGTAATCGCGTTGAACCTGAGCGACGATCCGCCGGGGGATGGCGACGGGATCGAAGCGCGCCCAGGCGGAGCGTCGAGACTCTGGGCCGCCGCAGGGGTGATCGTCGTCGCCGACGCCGCCATGAGCCTCGACAATGTCGTCGCGTTGGCGGCGATCGCGCGCGGCGACATCTGGCTGCTGGCAATCGGAGTCGCCCTGAGCCTTCCCGCGCTGAGTTATGGCGGCGTGCTGCTCGCGGGCGTGTTGCAGCGCGCGCCTGGGCTGATCGCGTTCGGCGCGGCGCTGCTCGGATGGGTCGCGGGCGGCATGGCGATCAGCGATCCGCTCGTGGCGGTTTGGGCGCAAACTCAAGCGCCGGGCCTGGTTGTCTTGTCACCGGCGTTGGGCGCGATATTCGTGTTCCTGAGCGGGAAGCTCACAACTCGTGATCGTAAGCCCGCGCGCGCCGCAACGCCCCCGCGCGCGGGGCGGTCCGCCACGTCGATGACTGCGCCCGTTCCGCCGCCGAAGCCGCAGATCTACGGCGACGTCGGACCTGAGCCGGATGACCGCGCCGAACCGCCGACCGCACCGCCCCGTCGCGAGGATCGCATCGCCATTATCGGCGTGCTGCTGCTCGCCGTCGTCGCGGGCGCGATCATCATCGTCGCGTCTTATCTCGACAGTGCGAACTAGCTGTAGCGCTACTTCAGCGCCTTGCTCACTTCGGAAAATTCGGAGCTCAATCGCGATCCGAGATTCGTGAGAACAATCACCAACGCCAGCGAAATGAATGAGGCGGTCAAAGCATATTCGATTGCGGTAGCGCCCGAATCGTCAGTTAAAAACGCTTTGACAACGCGATACATGCTCGATTTTTCCAATGGTCCGGCTCCCAAAGACGCAACCGCGAATATTCGTCCCTCGACAACATTCCGCGTCGTGACTACTTTCTACCGTGATCGGAATGGTCGGTAAATCGTTGGCTTTACCTAAATTGCACGGGAATCGTAGTGTTTTTATCGTTGCCGGCCAGGGCCATTTTAAGCAAATGCGAGATCGATTTCGCCTCGAACTTACGCATCACCGCGGCTCGGTGATGTTCCGCCGTGCGCGAGGTTATATCGAGCCGGGCGGCGATTACTTTGGTCGGCATCCCCTCCAGGAGATAGGCGAACACTTCCGCCTCCCGCTCCGTTAGCAGCGCGCGCCGCTCGCGATACCGCGTCGTTTCCGCGACCCGATCCAGGTTGCGCTCCGCGTGCGAAAGCGCCTCCTCAACGACGCCCAGCAAGCTTTCCGAATCAAACGGCTTTTCGACGAAATGAAACGCCCCCAGCTTCATCGCAGCGACCGCTGTCGGAATGTCGCCGTGCCCGGTCATTACGATGACCGAAGCCGGGCTGCCGATGGCGCCGAGATGCTTCAGCATATCGAGCCCGCTCATGCCGGGCAGTCGATTGTCGAGGATCACACAGAACGGCACGTCGGTCGCAGCCGTTTCGAGAAATCCTTCCGCCGAGGCGTATTCCTGCGTCGCAATCCCCGCAGTGGAGAGAAGCAGCGAGAGCGAGTCGCGAATTTCTGGCTCGTCCTCGACAATGTAGACATGGCGTTCGGGCAAGATCTGCCGTTCGGGCAAGATCTGCCGTTCGGGCAAGATCTGGCGTTCGGGCAAGATCTGGCGTTCGGGCAAGATCTGGCGTTCGGGCAAGATTTGGGTTTCGGGCGCTCGGGCATCGGTTTTCATGGCAATGGCAGTTCTATCTCGAAGCAGGCGCCTTGGGGAAGTCGCGGACGCCATATCAGCCTGCCTCCGTGCCGCTCCGCAATCTGCTTGCAAAGCGGAAGGCCGAGCCCCATGCCTCGTGCCTTGGTAGTCTCAAAAACCTGGAATATCCGATCGCCCAGTTCGGCGCTAACGCCGGGGCCATTGTCTTCGACGATGAAGCGCGCCGTATGCGCGGCGCGTTCGACGCGCACGATCACCTCCCCGCCCGCGCCGGTCGCCTCGATCGCGTTGACGACGAGATTGTTGAACGCCTGTTCGAGTGCGACGCGATCCGCGTCGATGCGGGTCGATATCGCCTCGGGGACACATCGAAGCGCCACTCCATTGGCCTGCGCGTTGTCGCGATTGAGCCGGACAATCTTCTCGCTCACCACATCGAGGTCGACGCGCTCCAACAGCAGGTTTCCGCTCGCGATGAAGTCACGAATACGTTCGATGATTTGGCGCGCTCGCGACGCCTCCGCCTCGGCTTTGCGCAGCGCCGATAGCGCAACATCCACGTTTTGCGTATTCTCCAGAACTCGGCGCGCGCTATGGACGTAATTGTTCAGCGAGGCGAGCGGTTGGCTGATTTCATGCGCCATCGCCGCCGCCATGACGCTCGTCGCCGCTTGGCCTGAAACTCGCGCCAGATCGGCCTGCTGCTTCTGCAGCAGCCGCATCGCCTCCTGCCACCGTGTCACCGCCGCCCCGAGCGCCTGCCCGGACACGGCAAGAATAAACATCATGATCTGATAGGATCTGAAAAATCGATCGTCGACGTTGAAGTAGGAAACCGCGGCGAGCAGCGCGAGTTGCACGCCCAACAGGAACAGTGAGGCGGCGCTGTAGCCAAACTTCAGCCCAACGAACAGGATGGGAAGAAAAACTAGATCGAAAGTGTACCTTCGCTCGATGCTCGAAGCGCTGAAGAAGATCAGCCCAACCGTGATCGCCCCCATGACGACGATCAGCGCGGCATTTCGCGCCGGGTTCTTGATACGTTGACGCCCGCGGCCGGCAAATTCCACCAGTCCGGCCGCAGCAGGCAACGCCACGCCGATCGCCGCGGTGTCGCCGATCCAGAAATCATTGAACGCGCCGAGAAATTCTCCTGATGGTACAACGCCGAGAAGCGTCAGCGATCCGCAATAGAGCAGCCCCGTCATCGCTGCGCCTAAGGGGGCGACGGCGAGCACGGCAATTCGATCCGAATAGCTGGATGAGTTCAGGCGAAAGCCAAAGAAGTCCCGCAAAGCTATTGATATTGCGAGATAACCGAACGCTAGGATCAGTTCGCTAGAGAAGATCGCGCTCCATCCATACGGGACGCGACTGACGTAGAGATCGCTGACGATCTGCGCCATTGCGACGATCGGCGCGAAAGCTGTCGATTTCAGGATCAGCAGTATGCTCAGGGCGTTGTCGGGACTCCACAGCGTAATGCCGGACCCATTCAACTGATGCGTGCCGGTTACGACGTTGAGAGACAAGTAGACCAGCAAATAAAGCGCGGCGATCGCTGCATATCGGGCAGCCGTGAGATCGCCGGGCCGCGCGAGCCGACCGATCATCGCGTAGAGGGTGGACCCGGCCAGTCGATGAGTCTTCAAACGCATTGTCCCGCTCGCTACCTCCTTCGGCGCCGCCGTCATCGATTTCGCCGCCGCGAACGGCGTAGCGTGTTCAGCGCCTCGACCGAGCCTGAAAAGATCACAGCGGCGTAAATGTAGCCTTTTGGCACGTGAACGCCGCAACCGTCGGCGATCAGCACCATTCCGATCATCAACAGGAAGCTTAGCGCCAACATCACGAGAGTCGGGTTGCGTGTGATGAACGCTGATAAAGGCCCGGAAGCGATCATCATCAAGACGACCGCCACGATCATCGCCGCCGCCATAATCGGGATATGGTCCGTCATTCCCACCGCAGTGACGATGCTGTCGACTGAGAATACAATATCGAGCGCAACGATCTGAATCGTCGCCGATAAGAATCCCAGATATGTCTTTGAGCCCCCATCATGCTCGGCGCTTGCCTCGACATGCTCGTGAATCTCAGTGGTTGACTTGAAGACGAGAAACAAGCCGCCGCCGATCATCACGAGGTCGCGTATCGAGAACCCATGTTCGAACGCAGAGAACAGCGGCGTGGTGAGCTTGACGAGTTCGGCCAGAGCGCCGAGCAGGGCCAGCCGAAAGATCAGCGCAAGGCTCAATCCTAGCCGCCGCGCGGTGGCTTGCCGGTTCTCGGCGACGCGCGACGTCAGCAAGGCGACAAAAATCAGATTGTCGACGCCCAACACGATTTCCATCGCGATCAGGGTCGCCAGCGCGGCCCATGCGGCGGGGTCCCGCGCGAGCTCGGCTATGCTTCCAAAAGCGTCAGCAAATACGGGCACGGGTTCGATCAGGCTCGCGCGAGCTCTTCCTCGACCTGACCAAGCCGCTCCTTGCCAAAGAACATCTCCTTGCCAACGAAAAAGGTCGGTAAGCCGAACGCGCCCCTCTGCGCGGCGTTCGCCGTTGCGCTCATCAGCGCCTGTTTGACGCCGGGCTCTTGCGTTTGTGCAATAAGACCAGCCCCGTCCAGTCCGGTTGCGTCGAGCCGGCGCTCGAGCGTTTCCGCATTGGACATGTCGAGGCCCTCCTCCCAAGCCCCTGCAAGCCCGGCCTCGAGGTACGCGTCGCCCTGCCCCGCCAGCCCAGCGGCCACAAAGCCGCGCATCAGAAGAAGAGAGTTGACTGGAAAATGCGGGTTCATTCTGAATTTCGTCAGTTTGTGCTTGGCGATAAAGCGGTTGATCTCGAGTTTTTCGTATTCGATCTTGCCAGTGATTTTTGCGTAGGCGGTGAAAGGCGCCTGATTGTTCGTGGTCTTGAACAACCCCCCGAGCAGGACAGGCTGGATTTCGAGCTCAGCGCCGGTGCGAGCCAGGATAGGCGGCAAAGCGCGATAGGCGAAATAGCAGTTCGGGCTCGCGAAATCGAACAGAAATTCCAGCCTGCCGCTCATGTCACCAACTCTCGCTAAAAGGTCGCAGATCCATCTCGAAGGTCCACGCGCTGCGCCCCTGACGGTGCAGCCAGACATAGTTGCGTGCGATCTCCTCCGGGTCGAGGATTTCCTCGCGCGCAAGCCGCTCGGCTGCATCGGGCGCGATCTGACGGGCGAAAACGCCGTCGATCATCCCGTCGATCACGACATGGGCCACATGGACGCCCTTG
>JAYTRP010000170.1:0-6191 GCA_043746145.1 Hyphomicrobiales bacterium
TTGCTGGCGGAAACCGCTCTGCCTGCGGAAGAGATCAGCGCGAGTCACCTCGACCAAGAAATTAAAGACGCCGAGGAAGACCTCGCGGCGGCAAACGAGGACAACAAGCGAATTGCGCAGGAGAAGATCGACCGGCTGCGCGAACTCAAAGACTCGTTGAAGCTGGGGTGACCCGCTCAATCCCAATATTTTTTGCAGTCGCTGCACTGCTTCTCGCTCAAAGCCCGTTCGCTGCTGAGTTGCCGGCCCGTCGCCAACCTCCGTCCTCAAAAGCCGCCCCTTCGCGAACTTGCGAAATCGACGGCGAGCCCGGCGTGGCGCTAGGAAGCGACGACTGCATGCGCATCAGCGGCTATATCAGCGCAGGCGTAACCGCGGGTAATCTCAAGCCACACTGACGCGGCCTTTCTCAATCGTCGAAATTCTCGTGCACAGCAACAGCGCCGCGTTTCCAGTAGGCGGCGGCGCGAATGCGCGCTTTGTCCCAGCCGCGCTCCTGGCAGAGAACCTGCCGGACGGCGCGAATCGTGGCCGACTCGCCCGCAGCCCAGATGTAGCCTTCACCCACTGGCAAAGGCGCGTTCCGGACAGCTTCGACCAGTGCGTCACCCGAAAGCGTATCGCTGCGGTAGAGCCAAGTCTCATTCAAATCCGCCGCCGTCGCGAACTCAATCCGCCCCGTGTGATCGGTCGCCTCGACGATCATAGTGGCGGACACGCCCGCCGGAAGATCTTCGAGCCGCCTTGCGATCGCCGGAAACGCAGTCTCGTCTCCAATGAACCAGTGCCAGTCGTAGCCGGTCGGGATCACGAAAGATCCGCGCGGACCGCCGACGCCGAGAAATTGCCCAGGCCGTACATTCGCCGCCCACTGCGACGCAGGACCCTCGTGGCCCAAGACAAACTCCACATCGAGTTCACACGCCTCGCGGTCATGCCGCCGAGGCGTAAAATCACGCGAGATCGGGCGCAGACCTTCGGGAAAGACGGGGCCGTTGGGACCCATTTGCGGCAGGGGCGGCTTTAATTCGCCGGGCGCTGGAAAAAACAGCTTTACATGGTCGTCGAACGAGGCGCTCACGAAGTCAGCGAGATCTTCGCCCGCCAGCGTCACGCGGACGAGATGCGGCGTCAATGCGCGCACGCGGGCGACTTCGAGCAGCCTAAACTTGAGGGGATGGCGCACGCGTTCGACCGCGAGTGGGCGGAAATCGTTCATCGGGGAGTCTCCATGTTGGTTTGATCATGACGGTTCCCAGCCCCCAGGTCGAGCGCCGTCGATCGGCTGAACGGGCCAAACAAGCCGGACAGGCCGGTTGGGGATCGACCACTCTGCGCCGCGGGGCCATTGTCCCACTATAATCACTAGGGTCCAGATCGCGGAATCGGCGCTGTCCATTAGAAATCCTGTGGCTAGCAGGCGACTTGCTCCTCGCTCGTCATCGCGTCGAGACGCTCCGCAATCCAGCTTCAGACAGAGCCGTCTAAGCCTTTAAACGTGCGTGATATACCGCCCGATTTCGGTGCGATCCTGCCAAGCGAACCGAGCCAGTTCCGGATCGAGGTGTTCCTCCACCGGCCAGCCGAGGCAGAGATAGGCGATGAACTTGTAGCTCTGCGAAACGCCTAAGTCGGTTATGACGCGGGCGGGATCGACGATCGACACCCAGCCGACGCCAAGGCCCCGCGAGCGCGCGGCGAGCCAGAGCACGGCGATCATCGCCGCCACCGAATAATCCATTGCTTCCGGCATGGTTCGCGAGCCGAGTCCGTGCCCCTGATGGGTTCCTCGGTCGCAAAACACCGCCCATTGCACCGGCGCGGCATCGAGTCCTTCGAGCTTCAGGCGCGCATAAACGCCGGCGTGGTCGCCCATTGCCGATAGCGCCTCGGCGTTACAGTCGAGAAAGTTGCGCCGGATCGCCGCGCGTTTCTCCGCGCTGAAAACATTGACGATGCGCCATGGCTGGCTGTTGCCGACCGAGGGTGAAAATTGCGCGGAATCGAGGATCGCGCTGAGAATTTCACGCGCGACAGGATCGCGACGAAACCGGCGAACGTCGCGCCGCCATTGGAACAACTCTTCCAGGCGGTTACGAAATTCGTCGTCGAAGGCGGGCGGCGGGATCATGGGGCTTGGGCGATCACGTGGAAGAAGGACCCGGAGACGCGACCACGCCGCGAGCCGACTGGTACGGGCTCCGCGGCATAGGCGTCGGAAACCATGGCTAACGCGGCGTCCGAACCAGCGGTGGCAATGGTGGCGTAGTGGAATTCGTGGCCGAGCCGCACGTCGCCGCGCCGGCCAAGCGGGCCGTCTTCGCAGAGCGAGGCGCGGCGGTAGCCTAGGGTCATGCGCCGCTTGGCGAAGCTGGTCTCGACCGACAGCAGGTCCGCCATCGCGTGGCTCGCGCCAGTCGCGTCGGTCAGCGCGCGGCCTAGCACCATGTAGCCGCCGCACTCGCCGTGTACGGCGTGATCGCGGGCGAACTTGCGCAAGCCTTGCAGGAAACGGCCCGACGCAGCGAGGCGGCCCGCATGCAGCTCGGGGTAGCCGCCGGGAAGCCAGCAGACGTCGGCGTCGGGAGGCGGCGGTTCGTCCTTTAGCGGCGAGAAGAAGGTCATCTCGGCGCCGGCGGAGCGCCAGCCCTGGAGCAAGTGCGGGTAGACGAACGTGAACGCGGCGTCGCGCGCAATAGCGATGCGCTGACCGGGCGGCTGGAGGGCGGGAGCGGCGCTGCGCGAGTCAATGCGGCCATCTAAAGAAGCATTTCCCTCGTCATGATCGGCCTTGGTTGCCGCGCCACAGTGAATGGACGCTAGTCCGGCCATCGCCACCACCGCGTCGAGGTCGACATGCTCGCGGACAAACCCAGCCAGGGCGGCGAGTTTCTGGTCGAGCCCCTCGGTCTCCTCGGCCTGAACAAGCCCGAGGTGCCGCTCGGGTAGCGTAACCTCGGGCGCGCGCGGCAGGGCGCCGAGCACGGGCAGCCCTAGCGCTTCGATCGCGGTCGAAACCAGCCGTCGGTGACGCTCGCTGGCGACCCGGTTCAGCACGACTCCGCCGATGACGATGCGGGGGTCATAAACGCAGCAGCCCTTGACGATCGCGGCGGCGGATTGCGCTTGACCGGAAACGTCGATCAGTAGCACGACGGGAAGGCCGAGAATGGCGGCGATATCCGCCGATGCGCCCGTCCGCCCTGACTTGCCGGGCACACCGTCGAACAGACCCATCGAGGCTTCGGCAATCAGGATGTCGGCGCCCGAGACGGCCGTTTGGGCAAGTCCCGAAATCAGCGACGGCGGCATCGCCCAAGAATCGAGATTGACGCTTTCTCCGCCGGTCGCCGCGCGATGGAACGCCGGATCGATATAGTCTGGCCCGGATTTGGCGGCTGCGATGCGGAGGCCGCGGTCACGCAAGGCGCGCATAAGCCCGAGCGCCAGCGTTGTCTTGCCGCTACCCGAACGCGGGGCCGCGATCATCAGGCCCGGGGTCATGAGGCCCTCTCGTATGAAAGCGAGTTCGGAGTTATGTCTGCGGTATGAAAGTCGG
The DNA here is from genome assembly GCA_043746145.1 of Hyphomicrobiales bacterium. Taxonomy (GTDB): domain Bacteria; phylum Pseudomonadota; class Alphaproteobacteria; order Rhizobiales; family Beijerinckiaceae; genus Roseiarcus. Next base: position 3,560 of record JAYTRP010000170.1, read on the forward strand.
AGGACGCTTGAAACCATTTCCCGAATTGCGTCGCGGCTGGACGACCGGCGCTTGCGCTGCGGCGGCCTCGCGGGCGGCGTATGAGGCACTGCTCACAGGCGTATTTCCAGACCCGGTCGAAATCGTTCTGCCCGGCGGCCAGCGCCCGCAATTCGCGCTGGCGCTTACCGATCTCGGGGGCGACTTCGCGCGGGCGGGAATCGTGAAGGATGCGGGAGACGACCCCGACGTCACTCATGGCGCGCTGGTGATCGCAACGGTGCGGCGGGCGCCGGCCGGCTCGGGAATCCTGTTTCGGGCTGGCGAGGGCGTCGGCACGGTCACGCGGCCGGGTCTCCCGTTGCCGCCCGGCGAGCCAGCGATCAATCCCATTCCGCGCGTGATGATCCGAACAGCGCTCGAGTCGGTATCGCGACCCTGCGACGTCATCGTCGAGATTTCCATTCCGAACGGCGCGAAGATCGCCGAGCGCACATTGAACGCCAGGCTCGGCATCGTCGGTGGCCTGTCGATACTGGGCACGACCGGCATCGTGATCCCGTTTTCCTGCTCGGCCTGGATACATTCGATCCATAGGGGCGTCGATGTCGCGCGCGCGGAACATCTTCGCCATATCGCGGGCGCGACCGGCTCGACTTCCGAAGCGGCGGTGCAGCGGCTGCACGGACTGCCCGAGACGGCGCTGATCGACATGGGCGACTTCGTCGGCGGCATGCTCAAATATGTGCGCAGGCATCCGGTCCAGGATGTGACTGTCGCTGGCGGCGTCGCCAAGATCAGCAAGCTCGGGCAGGGCCTGCTCGACCTTCATTCGCGGCGCGGTGAGGTGGACCTCTCCTGGCTGGCCAAAGTCGCGGAAGGGCCATCCTCGCTGGCCAATGAAATCGCAACCGCCAATACGGCCATGCAGGCATTCGAACTCGCGGGCGCGGCGGGCGTCAATCTGGCGGCGACGGTCGCCAATGCCGCCTGGGCGACGGCCGCGAAGGCGTTGGGCGAAGGCGCGGAACGGCTCGAAATCGTGGTTTTCGACCGTCAAGGCGGTTTGCTGGCGACGACGGGTTTGCGGTCGCTTCATGCCTCGCCCCGATCGCGTTGAGTGCGGAAGCGGCGGCGGTAGTCGGGATCGTAGAGCGCGCTTTCGCGGAAATCTTCGCTTTCCAGCGCGCGGCCTACTAGCACGAGCGCGGTGCGCTCCATCGGCGCCTCGGCGACGCGCGCTTCGATCGTGGCGAGGGTTGCACGCACGATCCGCTCGTCCGGCCAACTCGCGCGAAACACCGCCGCCACGGGGCAATCGGGGCCATAGAACGGCGTCAGCTCGACGACGATCGCGGCTAGGACATGGATCGACAGGTGGATCGCCAGGGTGGCCTGCGTTTGCGCGAAAGCCGCCAGCGTCTCGCGCTCGGGCATAGCGGAGGCGCGGCCAGAGGTGCGGGTCAGGACGACGGATTGGGAAACTTCCGGCAGAGTCAGTTCGCGCTGCAGCGCCGCCGCCGCCGCCGCGAAAGCGGGCACGCCAGGGGTCACTTCGAACGGGATGCCAAGCCGGCGAAGGCGGCGCAACTGCTCGCCCATCGCGCTCCAGATCGAGAGATCGCCAGAATGCAGGCGCGCCACATCCTCGCCGCGCGCATGCGCACGCTCGTATTGCGCGACAATCTCGTCGAGCGACAGCGGAGCTGTGTCGATCACGAGCGCGCCCGGTGGGCACCAGGTCAGCAGCGCTTGCGGAACCAGCGATCCCGCGTACAGGCAGACCGGGCAGCGCGCGAGCAGATCGCGTCCGCGCAACGTGATGAGGTCGGGCGCGCCGGGTCCGGCGCCGATGAAATGGACGGTCATGACGGCTCGCTCGCGGCGACCGCGCAGGATACTCCGTCCGCGCTGAACTTTGCGACCACGATCCCCGCGCGCTCGCCCGCCCCGCATAGCGCCGCAGCTTCGGCGACGCTGCCGACGCCTGTGAGGTCTGCAACGCGAGCGGAGCGGGAGAAAAGGCGCCCCTCGACCATTGCAAGCTCGGCCTCGGGGAAGCATCTGAGTTGCAGACCCAACGCGGAGGCCGCTTGATTGAGCCCGACGTGATGCGCCTTGCGCTCGTGGGAAAAAAGCCAGGGCTTCACGTCGCAACGAGTCATAACGTCTTCAACGCTCCGCGCCGTCATTGCGAGGAGATCTTGCGACAAAGCAACCCAGAGGCCGTGATTCGTCGGGCCAGGTTCGCTTCGCTGCGCTCGCGATGACGACGAAAACGGCTCGTAATCTTGGGCCAACCGATCCAACGCCGTCCCGACAACCCGCAGGATCGCCTCTGCGGAAGCGTCCGACTTGCATCCAATTCCGATCGCCACGTTGCGCATCATGGCTTAACGACGCTCCATTGCGTTACAGGCATGGAGGGCCGGAAGCCGTGAAAGCGACCCACAACGTCCGCTCGGGCGAATTGGACCTGGACCAGCTTGCCGCCATGGCGGGCGTAAAGCTCGGTCACGGCCGACTGGCCCTCTAAGGTCACGGTATTCGTGACTAGCCGGCAACCCAGGCCAAGCGCGGCCCAGGCGGCCTCGAACAGCCCGGGCTTGGTCAGCCCGCCGCCGATGAAAATCGCGTGCGGCTTGCCAAGGTC
>JAYTRP010000171.1:0-1910 GCA_043746145.1 Hyphomicrobiales bacterium
CCCGACTCAACCAACCCCTTGCACTGCGCGGCGACGACGTCCTGAAACTCGGGTTTGGAATAGTCGAGGTAATATTGCACGCCATATTGACCACTCGAAGCCGGGATGCGCTGGCCGGCGGCGTCGCGTTTCCACCAGGGCGAGTCCTCGGGGATTTTGCTCTTTTCGCCATGCGCGTTGCGATAACCTATCGACACGAGGATCACCATGTCCGGATTGAGCTTTAGGAGTTCCGCACGGCGCGCGAGCGCATTTGCCAGACTTTTTGGGTTCAGATCAGTGGCGAAAACATTGCCGCTGATCGACTTCAGGCCCAGGCCGTTGAAAATCGTAAAGGCGAGATCGTGCCGTGCGAGCGTAGCGTCGGGCGTTTCGATGCCAGCAAGAGGAGTCGTCACGCCGTCCTTTAGCAGCGCGTCCGCAGGATTCCATGCTTCAAAGATGGAAGGAAACGACCGCGCGGCGATCCGCTCGGGAGGCGTCTGCGCTCCGGCCATGACAGGAGCCAGCACGGCGATCGAACAAAGGATTAGACAAGCGAGAAAGCGCATGCGGTCTCCGGAGAATTGTTTCAACCGAGTTCGTCGAGCCAGATCGGGTTGGTCCAAGCGCGACGGCCAGCCGCGTCAATAGCCACGATACGGAACCATTTTATGGCGCCGGGATCGCTCCACGCTTGTTGCATGGCATGGGCGAGGTCGAAGGTGGCGCCCGTGATCTGGCGCCCGATGCGCGACAGCGCGCGCGAGGTTCCTGTCACCAGCGAGATTGCGTCGACCGGCGTCGTCTCGACGCGGATTCCGCTAGGGCTGACGTCTACGTCAATCAGGCGCGGGCCCTGGCTCGAATAAAATGCGCCCGCCTTCAAGGCGTCAAGCAAGGCGTCGGGATCGAGGCTGTCGGCCTTGACCTCGACGAAGCCGCCAAAAGCGTCGTGATCGCCATTGCGGAAATGCGCGTCGTCGGTGGCGATCGCGGTCAGGCGCCGGCCTTCGCTACACAACGGGTCGAGCAAGTAGAATCCGTCGCCTCGATCCGTCTCGACGGCGCAGCCGTGGTTGTAAATCTCGACCGCGTGGGCGGCTTGCAGCGCGCGCCCATCGCCGATGCGAAGCTGCGACCAAGCGGGATGCGCGATCGCCACGAATGCGCCGACTTCCCTCGCGCGTAACGCGAGTTGCGGCCCGGGCTCGCCGGTCCGGGGCGGGGCGAAATCGAGCGGCAGACCGGCAGCGAGAATGTGCCAGAGTTCGCCAACCTCCGTGCCCATCGCATGCAACTCTGCGCCGATCAGCGTGGTGAAATCTTTGGAGCGGAATGCGCGGGTGTCGGCGATCGGCCAGGAATAACGCTCGAGAAAATGCTCGGACAATTGCACGAAGTCATAACCCGCGCGCTTGTAGGCTTCGATCACATCGGCCGGGGACAAGCCGCCGTCCGAGAATTGCGAATGCATGTGCAGATTGCCGCGCCAGAACCGGCCCGGCGAGGAAAACGGCTTTATGCGCATGCCGGGCGATCTCGTCAAATCGTCGGCTAAACCTCGAACTCGCTCGCGCCGTAGCCGGCCTCAATCGGGATCGTCAACCGATGGCCCGTTGCGGTCTTTTCAGCGACCGGTTCGACGGGGACGATCCGGCGCGCGGCGGACGAGGCGATCGCTCCCGCAACATCGTGGCTTTGCGCCAGCATTTCGACATTGAGCCGTGTCGCCAACACCAACACGCACTTTCCCTGCGCCGCTTCAGCCAGAACCCGCGCGGGGCTTATCCAGACCGAGTCGATCGATTCCAAACCGTCATGCACGGCGATCTGATCGTCCGGCGCCGCGACGATGTAAAAGCGCGTATCAAACCGTTTCGGCAGGGGAGGCGGCGTGATCCAGTGCGCATAGGGCGTCAGCAGGTCGA
>JAYTRP010000172.1:0-6162 GCA_043746145.1 Hyphomicrobiales bacterium
TTCGGGCTATGCGAACTTTGTCGCGCGCGTCGATGTGAAGGAGCACGGCGACTGGCCGAATTGGATGATCGGCATCGACTTCAGCGAACTCAAGCTCAAGCTAATCGCATCGATCGTCGCGATCTCCTCGATCAAGCTGCTCGAAGCTTTCATGAATTTGGATCACGAAACCAACCGCGATCTGTGGTGGCAACTCGGCCTGTACGGGGGCTTCGTCAGCTCGGCGCTGCTGCTCGCGATCGCCGAATGGTTCGGCCGCCTCGCGCCACAGTCGCACGATTAAGCTGGAGCTATCGCTCCCGCCAGGGAGTCTCGGGAACGCAGGCAATCGGCGATTTGCCGTCCATGTGGGCTAATAGATTGTCGACCACGAGATTGGCCATGGCAAGCCGGGTGACGCTCGAGGCCGAACCGACGTGCGGCGTCATCACGACATTACCGAGCTTCATCAACGCTTCGGGCGCACAGGGCTCTTGCGCGAACACATCGAGGCCGGCCGCCAGGATTTTGCCCGAGGACAGCGCCTCGATCAGCGCCGCCTCATCGACAAGCGAGCCGCGCGCGATGTTGATCAGCACGCCGTTCGGGCCGAGCGCTTCGAGGATCTCGCGATTGACGATGGCGCGGGTGGACTCACCTCCCGGGGCTGCGATCACTAGAATGTCGCAGGCGTTCGCCATGGCGATCAGCGAGGGATAGTAGAGATAGGGCGCGGACCCCTGGGGTTTGCGGCCGTGATAGACGATCTCGAGGCCAAACCCCTCGGCGCGTTTTGCAATTTCTCGCCCGATGCGTCCCAGGCCCAGTATGCCCATCGTGCGACCGCGCAGCGACGCGGTCAGGGGGAACGGCGCCTTGAGCCAGCGTCCCTCGCGCATGTAGCGCTCGGCCTGGGGATATTGGCGCACGGCGTTGAGAACCAGCGCCATGGCGGTGTCCGCGGTTTCCGCGTCCAGCACGCCGGGCGTATGCGTGACGATCACGCCGCGCGCTGCTGCGTCGGCTGCGAGAATGTGATCGTAGCCGACGCCGAAGCTTGAAATGATTTCGAGCTTGGGAAATTGGTCCATGTAAGCCCCGTCGATCCGGGGTTGATGATGGGTGGCGACGATCGCGCGAATTTCGGGGGCAATCCGCGCCAACACCGCGGCGGGGTCGGAATCGCGCCACGGCTCGTGCAGCCTGGCGCGCGCGGCGATGCGCTCGCCGACTTCCTTCATTCCCGTGGATGGCATCAAGACGTCGTAGGTCAACGAAGGCTCCCTGGAACTGCGCGCGGCAGAATGCGCTAGCTCTGCGCTTCGGGCAAGACGCCTGTTGGCGCTCCCAAGATACCTGGTGGCGCTCCCAAGATACCAGCGGCGCTCCCAAGATACCAGCGGCGCTCTAAGCAAGACGCTCTTAGCTGGCGGCTAGAGTTTAGTCAGAACCGCTGCAATCCAAACCGCGTATACCAGATGCGTCAGATGATGCAGAGTCTGATCGATCCCAATCAGCCACCAGAAAATTGTTTGCGTAGGATCCGCGTCACAGGCTCGCGTAACGACGCCCTTACCGCGGTCGATAGCGAAATGCACTAAGAAGTCCACCAACCCGAACCAGATATAGGCGGGCGCGAGAACGAGAAAAATCAGGGTCGTCGCAAGCCCATGCACGGCGGCGTGCACCGCAAGCGGCGCGAACCAGCCAACGGGTTGCTCTTTGCCATTCGCCATCCAGCTCGTTTGAAACAGGAAGTCCGCCAACAGATGCTTGGCGAGGAAAATGATCAGCGTTGCGACAATCCAGGGCGTCGAAATCAAATAAGGCAAACCTGTCCCCGCTAGGAACTCTTTAGGCGCCTCTTTTACGCCAACACATTGGAGAAGCTAGCACCGCCCGCCTGTCAGGAAAAGCGCGGCAGACTCATAATTGCAACCTATCTCCAACAAAAATTGTTTCACCTACAAGTCTAACTTCGGGCGGCGCAGCGGCGCTGCCTCAAAGCAAAAGTTAAACCGGCAAAATTATAAAGTAGACGCTATTTTCGTTTTTCTATCGCGCCGAAGGAACGGTTGACTTTTATTAGCTGTGCGTCGGCTGGCGAGCACGTCTAGTGATGTCTATCTCGCGTAAGTAGAACGCGTGACTACGATTGTCCTCACGCGCCCTCTTGCCGGACAGAGGGCTTGTCATTCCGCACTGCGCGAGCCCTCGACGCGTCGCTTGGTTCCGATCCCGGGGCAAGCATGATATGGGGCCGGCCATTGCACTGCAGCAAACAGCTCCGCCTCTAGGAAAGATCGCCTGAGATGACGATAGACACGGCGCCGATCGGGCGCGCCCTCATTTCCGTTTCCGACAAGGCGGGCCTGGAGGATCTCGCTCGAGGGCTCGTCGCCGCCGGGGTCGAACTCGTCTCGACCGGCGGCACCGCCGCCGCGCTCGCGAGAGCGGCTATTCCGGTGACCGATGTCGCCGCGTTAACGCAATTTCCCGAGATGATGGACGGGCGGCTGAAGACGTTGCATCCGCGCGTCCACGGTGGCCTGCTCGCGGTGCGTAACGATCCGGCGCATCAAGCCGCGATGATCGCCAACGGTATTCCGCCGATCGACCTGCTGGTCGTCAATCTCTATCCCTTCGAGGATGCGCTGAAGCGCGGCGCCGAATTTGGCGACATGATCGAGAATATCGACATCGGCGGGCCGGCGATGATTCGCGCCGGCGCCAAAAATCATGCCGATGTGACCGTTATCGTCGACGTTTCCGATTATGGCGCGCTGCTCGAGGAGATGCGCGCCAACGCCTGTTCGACGAGCCTCAAATTCCGCCGCGCGATGGCGCAAAAGGCCTACGCCCGCACTGCCGCCTACGACGCCGCGATCTCTAACTGGCTTGCGCGCGAAATAAAAGAGACGCAACCGACCTGGCGGGCTTTCGGGGGCAAGCTATCGTCGGCCCTGCGCTACGGAGAAAATCCGCATCAGGGAGCTGCCTTCTACCTCGGGCCGGAAGCGCGCGCCGGCGTGGCGACCGCTCGGCAGGTTCAGGGCAAGGAGCTCTCTTACAACAATATCAACGACACCGACGCCGCCTATGAATTAGTCGCTGAATTCGACCCAGAGGTGAGCGCCGCGGTGGCGATCATCAAGCACGCCAATCCTTGCGGCGTCGCAATGGGAGCGACGATCGCTGAGGCCTACGAGAAGGCGCTCGCCTGCGATCCCGTCTCGGCGTTTGGAGGCGTCGTCGCGCTGAACCGTCGGCTGGACGCCGAAGCGGCGCGAATGATCGTCGAGATCTTCACCGAGGTGATCATAGCGCCCGACGCCGATGAGGAGGCGCTCGCGATCGTGGCGGGCAAAAAGAACCTGCGGCTGTTGCTTGCCGGCGCGTTGCCCGACCCTCGTGCGCCAACGCTGACGGTGCGTTCGGTAGCAGGCGGGCTGCTGGTGCAGGACCGCGACAATGGCGTGCTCGATCCTGCATCAATCAAGGTTGTGACGAAGCGCAAGCCGACCGACGCCGAACTCGCCGATCTTCAATTCGCCTGGCGCGTCGCCAAGCACGTCAAGTCGAACGCGATCGTTTATGTCAACGGCGGCAAAACGGTCGGGGTTGGGGCTGGCCAGATGAGCCGGGTCGATTCCGCCCGCGTGGCGGCGCGCAAGGCCGAAGAGGCCGCGAAAGATGGGAAGCCGCTGACGAAGGGTTCGGTTGTCGCCTCCGACGCGTTTTTCCCGTTCGCCGACGGCCTTCTCGCGACGATCGAGGCAGGCGCCACCGCGGTAATCCAGCCCGGCGGTTCGCTGCGCGATTCTGAAGTTATTGCCGCGGCAGACGAGGCAGGGATTGCGATGGTGTTCACCGGCGTGCGTCACTTCCGGCACTGAAACTGCGCTGTTTCCCGGCCCGCCGTTTCAATACGGTTTGCGATCGTTTCAGTGGCTTAGGCGCCCTATCTTGCAACAACGCGAGCCTGCGAAAATGAACAAATATTCTATGTATAATAACATAGCTTAACTGCCCTACACCCGCGCAAACCCGGGAAGCGCGCAGCGTTCCCCGGGCCTCGGCGCGACGATTTGGCGTCAGTTCGACTTGGTCGCGTCTGGCTGTGTGGATGTGTCGGGCTGCGCCTGTGCGGTTTGCGCAGGCGCACCGTCATTCGACGCAGAGGTTTGGTTGTACATGCAGGCGTAGGATGCTGAAGCCAACCCGGCGGCCAAAGCGCAACCTAACGTCAAGGACAAAACAAAGTTTTTCATCACGGCTCTCCATCAAAGCCCGCCAGCCGTGTCAGCTTACGCCGAAGCCTTGCCGGCGCAAGCCGAAGGAGCAGACGCCCCGCCTAGGATTTGCGCAGGCTGGGTACAGCTTCACGAAGCGATGTTCTCACGCGCTTGACGCTGCCCTTGCGCGGGGCGGAATCGCGCGCCACAATTAAGATGATGGGGCGGTCTCGCCCCGATATCCCACGAGGACCCTCATGGATCAACGCCTGCTCGGCCGCACCGACTTAAAGATCGCCCCGATGGTTCTTGGAGCTAACGTGTTTGGCTGGACCGCCGACAAGGCGCGTTCGTTCGAACTGCTCGACCGGTTTTCGGATGCAGGTCTCAATGCGGTCGATACGGCTGACGTCTATTCTACCTGGGCGCCTGGAAATAAGGGCGGCGAGTCCGAGACGATTATCGGCGAATGGATGAAGGAGCGCGGCAAACGATCCTCGACCGTCTTGATCACCAAGGTCGGCTCGCCCATGGGACCCAACAAGAAAGGTCTGAAGGCGAGCTATATCGCCGAGGCGGCCGAGGCCTCGCTGAAGCGATTGCAGGTGGAGACGATCGACCTCTATCTCTCGCATTTTCCCGATGCCGATACGCCTCACGAGGAGACGCTGAACGCCTTTGAAAAGCTGCGGCTGGAAGGCAAGATTCGCTGGTTTGGCTGTTCGAACTTCAATGCAGCGCAATTGCAGGCTTCTATGGACGCGGCCAAAGCGAGTGGGGCGCCGCGCTACGAAGTTCTGCAGCCCGAATATAATCTCTATGACCACGAGAAATTCGACGACGCGCTACGCGAGCTTTGCATGGTGGAGGACATCGGCGTCATCACCTATTTCAGCCTCGCCAAGGGCTTCCTCTCCGGCAAGTATCGCAGCGAAGCCGATCTTGGGAAGAGCGCGCGCGGCGGCGGCGTGAAAGGCTACCTCAACCCACGCGGTTTCCGCATTCTGGAGGCGCTCGACGATGCGGCCAAGCGGCTCGACGCCCAGCCGGCGGAGGTGGCGCTCGCCTGGCTCATCAAGCGCCCCGGGATTTCCGCCCCGATCGCCAGCGCGACGACGCTGCCGCAAATGGAATGCCTGATCCGAGCGACGTCGCTCGAACTGAGCGAGGCTGATATGGCCATGCTCGACGCGGCAAGCGCGCCGGCTGTCTGACGCTTGGTCCAGGGCGCGCCCTGGACATCCCACCGGCGCCGCATATTCTTCGTTTCCAGGCTTGTCATCCCGTTTGACGGCGGGAATCACCGGGACAAGCCCGACGATAACGGTTCCTGCAGTGCTGGGGTCTGGGGCTAAGGCGGAACGCCGAACCTGGCGAACACGGCTTGCCTCTGTTAGCGCCAATGTGAACACACGCCCGCTCGACCAAGAACGCGAGCCGTGCTAAGAACATAGCATGAACACAATTGACGACCGCTTGCAGCGAAAGCTCGAAGTTTTGAGCGATGCGGCAAAATACGATGCCTCATGCGCGTCGAGCGGCGCGGGCAAACGCAATTCGCGCGACCGCAAAGGACTGGGCTCCACGACCGGCGCGGGGATTTGCCACGCCTACACGCCCGACGGTCGTTGCGTGTCGCTGCTGAAAATCCTGCTGACCAATTATTGCATTTACGATTGCGTTTATTGCGTCAACCGGGTCTCCAGCAATGTGGCCCGAGCGCGCTTTTCGGTTGAGGAAGTTGTCGAGCTGACGCTTGGTTTTTATCGCCGCAATATGATCGAGGGGCTGTTCCTCTCTTCGGGAATTATTCAGAACGAAGATTATACGATGGAGTGTCTTGTCGGCGTCGCGCGGGCCTTGAGAGAGACGCACGCCTTTCGTGGCTACATTCATCTCAAGACGATCGCGGGCGCGGACCCACGGCTGATCGAGGCTGCGGGTCTGT
>JAYTRP010000173.1:0-6161 GCA_043746145.1 Hyphomicrobiales bacterium
GTCGTCTGGCTTGAGGATCGCGGAATCGTTAGAATTTCCGGAGAAGACGCTGCGAGCTTCCTGCAGGGCCTCGTCACCAACGACGTCGAGACGCTCGTGCCCGGCAAGGCGTGCTACGCCGCATTGTTGACGCCGCAGGGCAAGATCCTGTTCGACTTTCTCATCGTGCGTGGGGAAAACGAATTTGTGCTGGACTGCGCAAGTGAGCAGGCGGCGACGCTCGCCAAACGCCTCGGTTTCTACCGTCTGCGCTCTAAGGTGAAGATCGCCGACGAGAGCGCCGAGCGGGTCGTGCTCGCTCACTACGGCGATGCGCCGCCGACCGGCCCCGACGGACTGATCTATGCAGACCCTCGAGCGGGCCTCGGCTGGCGCGAGATCGCGCCGCGGAGCAGGGCGTCGCCGCCTTTGGCAGCCGATCTCGCGGCTTACGATACACTGCGCATTGCTCGGGGCGTGCCGCGTGGCGGCGTTGATTTTGCCTACGGCGACGCTTTCCCGCACGACGCCGTCATGGACCTGATGAACGGCGTCGATTTCACGAAGGGCTGCTATGTCGGCCAGGAAGTCGTGTCGCGCATGAAACATCGCGGCGCGATCCGCAAGCGCATCTTGCGTGTCGCACTGGACGGCGACGCGCCCCCGCCCGGCGCGTCGGTGATGGACGGAGAGTTGCCGGTAGGCACGCTAGGGGGAGCGCGCGGCGGTTTTGCGCTCGCGATGCTCAGGCTGGATCGCGTGGAAGAGGCGGAAGCTGCGGGCCGCCCCTTGCTGGCTGGCCATGCGCGGCTCACCGTATCGCGATAGCGCCAGGGGAACGCATCACTTGTCGTGGGCAATTCGCTGGTACAGGCTGGGCGCGCGGGCGATTCGTTCGCAATGCGAGGCTTTCTGATGCGAAACCTGTTGCTCGCGATGTTCCTTGCGCTAGCGGCGCCGACTGCGGCACTGGCGCAGAATGCGACGCCTGCGCCGAGCCAAACTTCGGTCTACCAAGGTCTCACGCAGATCGAGCTGACCGACGCTCAGGTGCAGCACTACATCGCGGCGATCTCCGATATGCAGGCGGCGATGGCGGGCGCGCCCGACGATGCGGGTCAGCCCGATCCCAAGGTCATGGCCCAACTCGAGAGCATCGCAAAGACCTACAAGTTCAAGGATTTCGACGAGTTCAACAGTGTCGCGGGCAACATCGCAGTGGTAAGCGACGGCATCGATCCCACCACTAAGACCTATGTGGGGGCCGATGCGCGGGTGAAGCAGGCGATGGAGGACGCCAAGTCGGATGCGGAAATTTCGCCGGCCGATAAAAAAGCATTGCTGGATGAACTGGATCAGGAGCTTAAGAACGTCACGCTCGTCAAGTTCAAAGGCAATATTGATTTGGTGATCAAAAACTACGACGCTCTAAATGGCGGCGACGCGGCGCCGGCTAAGTAGGCGAGGACGCTGCCCCGTATTCGCGTTATGCTGCCGACGACAATTCCTCAAAAGCGCCTATTCTCCCTCTGACGGAAAAATAGCGCGCAAAAGCGTTTGTAGCCCCCAATAGAGGTCGCAATTCAGCTTGTCTTTCCTCATAATAACGCCAGATGCGCGATGTGTTCGCGTATTGAGCTGACTGACGTTTTCGGGAGCGACGATTCGATGGACGATGCGGATTGGCTCAGAAGGGCGGAAATACAGCTCGATAGAGCGCCGGTGTTTGACGGCCACAACGATCTGCCCTGGGTGATCAAGCTGGATCGCGAGGCGCGCGGCGATGTGTTCACCTACGACCTGACGCGCGTGCACGAGCGCGGTGATACCGATATTCCCCGCCTGCGCGAGGGCAAGGTCGGCGCGCAGTTCTGGGCGGCTTTCCAGCCAACATCCGCGCCGCATCCCGCCCGAACCGCGCTCGAGCAGATCGACACGATTCTGCGGATGGAATCAGCGCACCCCGACGTGTTTTATCCTGCGCGCTGCGCCGCCGATTTCTCGCGGGCGAAGAAGGCCGGCAAGATCGCGTCCTATATCGTGGTCGAAGGCGGCGTTGGCCTTGAGAATTCGTTGAGCCCCTTGCGCATCTGGTATGCAGCCGGGGCGCGCATGTTGATCCCTTGCCACAACGAGACACTCGACTGGGTCGATTCGGCGACCGATACGCCCCGGCATGGCGGCTTCAACGCATTCGGCCGCGCGGTGATCGCCGAGGCGAACCGACTCGGCATGATCGTCGATGGCGCGCATGTGAGCCATGACGGCATCCGCAAGCTACTCGACGTCAGCGAGGCTCCGATCTGGCTTTCGCACTCCAACGCGTTCAGCCTCTGCGATCATCCGCGTAATGCGCCCGACGACGTGCTGCGACGGCTGAAGGACAACGGCGGTGTCGTAATGGCAACCTTCGTGCCCGGCTTTATTTCGCAGGAATTGCGCAACTGGCTGAGGCGGTCGCGCGATGGCTTTGGCAAGGCGCCGCTGGCGACCGACCCAAAGGCGCAGATGGCTGACATCGAGTCGCGTCAGGGGCCGGCGCCCAAGGCCAATTTGATGCAGGTCGCCGATCAGATCGTCTACCTGATCGAGACCGCTGGGCTCGATCACGTTGGTATCGGCTCGGACTTCTTTGGCGGCCCGCAACCCGAAGGTCTTGAGCATGTCGGGCGCTTTCCCTATCTCATCGCCGAGTTGATGCGGCGCGGCTTTTCCGAGCGCGACATCGAGAAGATTTGTTGTCGTAACGCTTTGCGTGCGATGCGAGGCGCTGAGAAAGTTGGCGAGAAATTGCGAGCGACCCGCCGGCCTGCGGTCGGCAGGATCGAGGATTTCCCGGGCTGACTCCAACGCTGCGGGACTTTACGTCGCTGCAAAAGGCGTAAATAGTGCAAGCCTTCGAAGCCCCTAGGGCCGTTGCGGGAGGAAGAACTGACCCACGCGCTTGACTATTTCGCAATCGCTTGCCGGGCATCGTCGTTCGCGCTCACTTTCGGCGGATTGGCCGCGTTGGCCGCAGCGATGCAAACAGCGCAAGCCAACGATGATCATCGCGGACGAGTTCTGACGTGCGCACCGCTGCGGACGATACGCGCGCGCTGAATTTTCGCAGTCCTGGACAAAAATATCGCATGAGTATTCGCTTCGATAATCGTGTCGCTATCGTTACCGGCTCCGGCGGAGGGCTGGGACGCTGTCACGCCCTGGGGCTCGCCGCCCGAGGCGCGAAGGTTATAGTCAATGATCTCGGTCCTGGCGGATCGCCCTCCGAATCCGCCCGCAAAGTCGTAGCAGAGATCGAGGCCGCCGGCGGCGCGGCGATCGCCGATGGCGCCGATGTTTCGAACGCGGATCAAGTCTCGGCGATGGTTGCCGCCGCGGAGGCGGCGTGGGGTCGGGTCGATATTCTCGTCAACAACGCCGGCATCCTGCGCGACAAGTCGTTCGCCAAGATGGAGCTCGCGGACTTTGAAAAGGTGGTTGCGGTTCATCTGATGGGTTCGGCGATCTGCGCCAAGGCGGTCTGGAACGGCATGCGCGAGCGCGGTTACGGCCGGATCGTGTTCACCTCGTCGGCGAGCGGCATCTACGGAAATTTCGGTCAGGCCAATTACGGGGCGGCGAAGGCCGCGATGATCGGCCTGATGAACGTGCTGCATCTCGAAGGCGCGAAGACCAATATTCGCGTCAATGTGCTCGCGCCAACCGCGCGCACGGCAATGACCGAAAATCTGCTGCCGGCCGACGCCGCTGCGCTGCTGTCGCCGGAATCGGTGACGCCCGGACTGCTCTACCTTGTCAGCGAGGACGCGCCCTCGCGCGTGATAATGGGCGCCGGCGCCGGCGTATTCGCGGTCACCCACATCGCGGAGACGCCGGGCGTCTATCTCGCCGAGAGCGAGCGCACGCCCGAGACGATCGCCGCGCGATTTGCGGAAATCTCGGATCGCGCAACCGCCGTCCCTCTAGAGAATGCGTTCGCTCAAACGTTCAAATTCACCTCGACCGCCGCCAAGGCCGTAAACGCGCCCCTCTCAAAATAAGGAGCTCCCCATGCGCGAAGCCGTCATCGTCTCCACCGCCCGTACGCCAATAGGCAAGGCGTTCCGTGGGGCTTTCAACGACACGCCGGCCCCGACGCTCGGCGGCCATGCGATCGCCGCCGCGCTTAGTCGCGCGGGCGTCCAGGGCGCTGAGGTCGACGACGTGATCATGGGTTCCGCGCTCCAGCAGGGTTCCAGCGGGGGCAATGTCGCGCGACAGAGCCTGTTGCGCGCGGGTCTGCCGACCTCGGTCGCTGGTATGACGGTTGATCGGCAATGCGCCTCCGGTCTGATGGCGATCGCGATCGCCGCCAAGCAGATCATTGTCGACGGTATGCGGATCGCGGTAGGCGGAGGACTCGAGTCGATTTCGCTAGTGCAAAACGAGCACATGAACCGGTTCCGTGCGACCGATCCCTGGCTCGTCGAACATCGCGACGATGTCTATATGTCTATGCTCGAAACTGCCGAAATCGTCGGCGAGCGCTATGGCGTATCGCGCGAGGCGCAGGACGCTTATGCCCTACAATCGCAGCAGCGAACCGCAGCTGCCCAGGCGGCGGGCCGCTTTGAGCGCGAGATAGCGCCGCTAGCGAGCGTGATGAAGGTGCAGGACAAGGCGACCGGCGCGATCAGCGACAAATCGGTGACCCTACGTCAAGACGAAGGCCCGCGCGCCGACACGAACGCGGCAGGGTTAGCCGGTCTGAAGCCGGTGTTCGCGGGCGGCCTCCACAAGAAGACGCCGGGCGTTTTCATCACCGCGGGCAACGCCTCGCAACTATCGGATGGCGCCAGCGCCTGCGTGCTGATGGATTCGAAGCTGGCGGAGCAGCGCAACCTCGAGCCGCTGGGCATCTATCGCGGCATTGCAGTCGCGGGCTGCGATCCCGACGAGATGGGAATCGGCCCCGTTTTCGCCGTGCCAAAGTTGCTCAAAGCGCATGGTTTAACGATCGACGACATCGGACTGTGGGAGTTGAACGAGGCCTTCGCGGTGCAGGTGATCTATAGCCGCAACCGGCTCGGCATCGACGATTCCAAGCTGAATGTGGACGGCGGCGCGATTTCGGTCGGTCACCCCTATGGCATGAGCGGCTCTCGCCTGACGGGCCACGCGTTGATCGAAGGCAAGCGCCGTGGCGTGCGTTATGTCGTGGTGACGATGTGTGTCGGCGGCGGTATGGGCGCGGCAGGCCTTTACGAGGTGGTGTAGTCTCCACGACTACTGAAATCCCTCTCCCCCTCGTGGGGAGGGCAGGGGTGGTGGGTTGCTTCCTGAGCTAGTGACTTGCGACTACGTTTTTGAACCCATAGCGACGCGCCGCTCAACCCGCCCGCACGAATAAATGCTGATCCCGCACTGTTATATACCGGCGCAGAGCATCCTCTTCGATTAGGACTGGAGCATCGGGCGGCGGAAGAAAGTAATTATCGCTGAAATCGTCGTTGGCGAGCGATACTTCCCCCGCAAGCGTCGCGCCGCCCTCCGCCCAGAACGCATGCGCGACGAAGGGCTCTAACGTCAGACTCTCGCCGGGCTCCAGCACGACCCTATCGCCGGGTCCCAGATCGAGCGTCGTCACGTCCTTTAGCGCTCGAAATCGCTCGGTCAGTGGCGCTCCGGCGCGATCCACCTTGAACAGTTCGACGATGAAGCGAGCGCCGCCGCGGTTGAGCACGTCCTCGGTCTTGACGATGTGATAATGGTGCGGCGTGCGCTGTCCGTCTTCGGCCATCAGCACCTTTTCGGCGTAGAGTCGGCCCCGGCCGGCGCCGAGTTGACGCCAGTCGCCCATACGCAGCGTAAAGACAGATAGTCCCTCTTTGGCGTAGCCGCCCGGCTGGAATTCCACGACGTTCCAACCCAGTCCGGCATCGGCAATCCGCTGCGCCGCCGACGGATCCGCGCGATAATCCTCATCGCCCCAGAGCGCAAAAGGTGGGAGTTTCACGCCACAGCGCTCGCACAGCGCTGACATGGCGTCTATGCGCTGATCGATAAACGAGCGCTTCAACCGTCTCTCCATTTATGGTGGCGACATCAGCAGCAAAGCCGGTCGTGGCCGGGATCGCCCTGGCCAGCTAGGCGCGCTGCTAGCAAAGAATTCTACCGCGTTTATTCGACTTACCGGCGTG